>JAEUJR010000259.1 GCA_016793585.1 Archangium sp. | reverse complement strand
GCGATGATCGCGCCGTTCCACACCACGGGCGCCGCGTACGAGAGGAAGAACTGCTTGTGGCTGTTGAGAATGCCCAGGCACCACGCCGACAACACGAGCACGCCCGTGCCGGGGAAGATGATGCGCACGAGCGTGACGGTCAGCTCGAAGGCTTCTCCGGTGTAGCCGGGAGCGATGGCACGCACGAGCCACGGCGCTCCGAGTAACCCGACGCCGACCACCACTCCCACCAACAACGCGAGCAACCCGAAGACCGCGCCCGCCATGCGACGCGCTTCGTCGTGCAGGCCCTTCGCGCGCAGGCCCGCGTAGATGGGAATGAACGACGCCGAGAGCACGCCTTCACCCAGCAGGTTCTGCAGCACGTTCGGAATGCGCGTCGCCGCCGAGAAGGCCGCGGCTTCGATGCCACTGCCGAGCAGGTGCGCGAAGAGCTTCTGACGAACGAGGCCCGCGAGCCGCGACAACAGAATTCCCAGGGCGACGAGCGCGGCTGCTCGCCCACTGCGTGACGGCTTCTCTGGCACGTGTCCGTTGTACTGCGCGCGCCGTGCCGGGGAAGAAACTCTCTCAACCGGCGAGCTTGACGGTGCGGGCCCACGGGTTCAAACACCCTGACGTGTCCAGAGTTCTCGTCGTCGATGATGAAGCGAACCTGCGCAAGGTGCTGGCCGCCATGCTGCGCAAAGACGGCTACGAAGTGGCCATCGCCGAGAACGGCGAGGTCGCGCAGGCCGAGTTCGAGAAGAACGGCGCCGACGTGGTGATCACCGACATGGTGATGCCGAAGGTGGGCGGGCTCGAGCTGCTGAAGGCCGTGCACGCCACCAGGCCCGACGTGCCTGTCATCATCATCACGGCGCACGGCACGGTCGACTCGGCCGTCGAGGCCATCAAGCTCGGCGCCTTCGATTACATCACCAAGCCGTTCGAGCAGTCCGAGATCAAGGCCGTCGTCGCGAAGGCCGCGCGCACGCAGGAGGCCAACCAGGCGCACGTACCGCCTGAAGGCCGCGGCCGCACGTCGATCGTCGGAGACTCGCCGCAGGTGACCGAGATCTTCAAGATCATCGACAAGGTCGCCGACTCTCCGTCGACGGTGCTCATCACCGGCGAGTCGGGCACCGGCAAAGAGCTGATCGCCACCGCGCTCCACGACGGCAGCTCGCGCAAAGACAAGCCGCTCATCAAGATCAACTGCGCCGCGATTCCCAAAGACCTCATGGAGTCGGAGCTGTTCGGCTACGAGCGCGGCGCCTTCACCGGAGCCGTCACCTCGAAGCCCGGGCGCTTCGAGCTCGCCGACGGCGGCACCCTCTTCCTCGACGAGATCGGCGAGGTGCCGATCGAGATGCAGGTGAAGCTGTTGCGCGTGCTGCAAGAGAGCGAGTTCGAGCGCGTCGGCGGCATCAAGACGACCCGCGTCGACGTGCGCCTGATCGCGGCGACCAATCGTGATCTCGCCGCCGAGGTCGAGGCCGGGCGCTTCCGCAAAGATCTCTTCTATCGCCTCAACGTGGTGCCGATTCACCTGCCCTCGCTGCGCGATCGCCGCACCGACGTGCCCGCGCTCGTTCGACACTTCATCGAGAAGTACAACAAGCGCCTGAACAAGAAGATCGAAGGCATCGCCGACGACGCGCTCGCGATGCTGCAGGCCTACCCGTGGCCGGGGAACATTCGCGAGCTCGAGAACATGATGGAGCGCGTGCTGCTCTTCGCCGACGGCCCGCGCATCGAGGTGAAGGATCTGCCCGAGCCCGTGCGCACGAGCCTGCAGGGCGCCGTCGCGCAGCTCACCGACACCACCACGCCCGAAGTCGGTGAGACGCCGCTGAAGGACTTCCTGAAGGCGAAGCAGGCCGAGATCGAGAAGGCCTTCATCGTTCAGGCGCTCGCGAAGACCGAAGGCAACGTCACGCGCGCGGCGAAGCTGCTCGGCATCAGCCGCAAGTCGCTGCAGACGAAGATGAAGGAGTTCGGGCTGCGCGACGAGTCTCCTCCGGAGGAATGACCAGGGTTGCGCTCGTCGGCGGCATTGCCGAAACTGCAGGCATGTTGTCTTCCGAGTCGATTCTGCCGCTCCGGGCGCTCGAGATGAGCCGCCGCGCCTACCACCAACTCGGTGAGCGTGGCGCGTTCGAGGGGCTGAAGGTTCAGCTGGTCAACGGAACGGTCGTCGTCACGAGCCCGATGGGCACGCCGCACGCATTCGTGGTCGCGAAGCTCAACCGAGTTCTCAGCCGACAGGTCCCAGAGCAATTCGACGTTCGAGTGCAGTTGCCAATCGCCGCCTCGGACGACTCGGAGCCGGAGCCCGACTTCGCGATCGTCGAGGCCGCGACGGAGCCTGGCTCCGATCACCCAACGACCGCGTCACTTGTCATCGAAGTCGCAGACTCGAGCCAGAAGCTCGACCTCGGGCCGAAGGCGCGGCTCTACGCCGCCTGCCGCGTGCCTGAGTACTGGGTCATCGACCTGCGCACGAACACCGTCGTGGTGCATCGCAGCCCGCAACGCGGGAGATACGCCTCCGTTCGTCGCCACGACCGCACACGAACGGTGACGGCCCAGAAGGTGCCCGGCGTCAGTTTGCGGCTGAACGACTTCCTCAAGTGAAGGGTCGCCCCACGAAGCGTGAGGCGGCTGGCCGGTTCTGAGAGAGACTCGCGCGCCTATGCGCACGATCTTCGTCGTCGGCTCCGTCGTCACGGTGGGCCTGCTCGGGGTGTGGTCGTACTTCGTTCCGTCTGTCGCCTGGGCGTACCTGGTCGTCTTGCCCGTCGTGGCGCGCGGGTTCGCCGACCTGCTGCAACGCAAACAGGCGGTGCGCCGCAACTTCCCGCTCATCGGGAACTTCCGGTACCTGTTCGAGCTCATTCGCCCCGAGATCAACCAGTACTTCGTCGAGTCGAACACCGACGGCACGCCCTTCAACCGCGACCTGCGCTCGCTCGTGTACCAGCGCAGCAAGCTCGAGCCCGACACGGTTCCGTTCGGCACCAAGCTCGACGTCAACGCCATCGGCTACGAGTGGGTGAATCACTCGCTGGCGCCCGTGCACATCGACCCCGCGTCGCTGCGGGTGACGGTCGGCTCGTCGCAGTGCTCGAAGCCGTACTCGGCCAGCATCTTCAACATCTCGGCGATGAGTTACGGCTCGCTCTCGAAGAACGCCGTGCTGGCGCTCAACGGCGGCGCGAAGATCGGCCACTTCTACCACGACACCGGAGAAGGCGGCCTCAGCCCCTACCACCTCGAGAAGGGCGGCGACGTCGTGTGGGAGATCGGCACCGGCTACTTCTCGGCGCGCACCCTCGACGGCAAGTTCGACCCCGAGCGCTTCCGCGAGAACGCGTCGCTGCCGCAGGTGAAGATGACCGAGCTGAAGCTGTCGCAGGGCGCGAAGCCCGGCCACGGCGGCATTCTTCCCGCGCGAAAGGTGACGCCCGAGGTCGCGAAGATTCGCGGCGTGCCGATGGGCCAGGACGTGTTGTCGCCGCCCGCGCACTCGACGTTCTCGACGCCGATCGGCCTGCTCGAGTTCGTCGCAAAGATGCGCGAGCTGTCGGGCGGCAAGCCCGTCGGCTTCAAGCTGTGCATCGGCAAACGCCGCGAGTTCCTCGCCATCTGCAAGGCGATGAAAGAGACCGGCATCGTGCCTGACTTCATCAACGTCGATGGTGGTGAAGGTGGAACGGGAGCCGCGCCCCTCGAGTTCAGCAACTCCGTCGGCAGCCCGCTGCGGGAGTCGCTCATCTTCGTGCACAACGCGCTGACCGGGTTCGCGCTGCGCAAGGAGATCAAGGTGCTCTGCGCTGGACGAATCGTGACGGGCTTCGACGTCGTCTCGCGCATCGCCATCGGCGCCGACATCTGCCTCTCGGCGCGCGCGATGATGATGGCGCTGGGCTGCATTCAGGCGCTGCGCTGCAACACCAACGAGTGCCCGACAGGCGTGGCCACCCAGAACCCGTCGCTCGTCGTCGGGCTCGATGTCACCCACAAAGAGGTACGCGTCGCCAACTACCACCGCGAGACCATGAAGACGGCCAGCGAGCTGATCGGCGCGATGGGCCTGAAGCAGAGCTCGGACTTGCGGCCGTGGCACCTCATGCGCCGCACGGCGCTCGCCGAAATTCACCACTACGGCGAGGTGTACGAGTTCATCGAAGAGGGGTCGCTGCTCGGCAAGACGGTGCCCGCGTCGTTCGCCCGCCCGCTGGAGGCCGCCCGCGCCGATTCGTTCTCGTCCGGGGCGCGAATCTGAAGGGATGAAGTGGCGGTCGCGGGCTGTTGCACCCGTCACAACCCTGTGGCGAAAAACTTCCACATTCCGGCGGCGCCACTACGGTCGGCCCCTCAAGGAGCCCCGCATGCCTGAGATGCCCACCCTGGGAACCACCGAGAAGAAGCAGCCGATCGCGCAGGTGGCGATCATCGCCGCCGTCGTCGGCACCGTCGCCGGTCTTGGCTACTGGGTGACCCACCGCCACCCGTCGGAGCCCCCCCCCGAGCCCGTGGCGGTCGCGCCGGTTGCTGCCGAAGGCACCGCCGCTCCGGTTGCGGCTGAACCTGCGCCGGCCATCGGAGAAGTCGCCCCGACGACGGCTGCAGCTGCGCCCGCCGCCGCACCCGCTCCGACTGCGGCGGCACCGGCGGCCCAGGCCCCCGCCGTCGCGCCCGCTCCGCTCGCCGTGCCGAAAGCGAAAGACGGCATGAAGACCGTCACCGCGACCATCGCCGGCCCGCTCGAGAGCGCCATCGTCGGGCAGGTCGGCCGCGACGTCGGCGGCCCGCTGACGCAGGTCGTGAACCGCTCCCTCGTGTGGTGGATGAAGGTGCCCGGCGATCTGCTCAAGGGCGACACCCTCACTGCCATCTACGAAGAGCGCGAAGGCCAGGAGCCGCTCGTGCACGCCGTTCGTTACACCAGCCGCAAGTTCGGCAAGACGTTCGAGGCCTTCCGCTACCAGGCGAAGGGCGACGCGAACCCGAAGTTCTACCAGCCCGACGGCTCGACCCTCGAGGAGCAGCTCGTCGACTCGCCCATCGACGAGTACGAGCAGATCACCTCGCTCCTTCGTGACGGCCGCAAGCACAAGGGCGTCGACTTCAAGGCGCCGGTGGGCACGCCGGTGCGCGCGACGTTCGACGGCGTCATCGTTCGCAAGAACTGGAACTTCCGCGGCAACGGCAACTCCATCGAGGTCGAGGAGTCGGGCGGCCAGGGCCGCACCGCGCTGTACCTGCACCTGTCCGAGGTGCCGAAGTCGGTGCAGCCGGGCGACAAGGTGAAGCGCGGGCAGGTGCTCGCCAAGTCGGGCAACACCGGCCACTCGTTCGCTCCGCACCTGCACTACCAGCTCATGAAGGGCACCACCGTGGTCGACCCGTTCCAGAGCCACAAGACGCGGCGCGACTCGCTCGCCTCAGACCAGCGCGCCTCGTTCGACGGCGCGGTGGCGAAGCTCAAGGCGCTCATGCCCGCCGACACCCTCGCTGGGAACTGACGGAGCTTTCTTGTCAGGGCTGCCACTGACGCCTACCCTCGCGCGGTGATGATGATGCGTCGCTTTGGGGCCATCGCTGCCGCCGTGTTCGCCGTCGCGTCCCTGGCCGACGCTGCAGAGATGACGCGGGTCGCCTCCTCGTTCGAGGAGAAGGACCCGTTCGGCATGTACTTCGACTTCACGTTCGACCGCATCTTCGACCGCGGCAAGATCGCGCGTGAGTGGTACCAGCAGGGCGCCCTCGAAGACGTGAGCGAGCTGACGTACTTCCGCGACGAGACGACGCTCGGCATCGACACGCACATCGGCATCTTCCGCGACGTCGAGATTCACGTCGGGGTGCCCATCGTCTTCCAGCAGGACCGCAAGTGGACGTTCTCGAAGGACACCACCGAGGCCAACAGCACCATCTACCGAAACTGTGGTGACGCCCGCGGCACGCCCTGCGCGACGCCCGGCTCTGGAGACGGCCGACTCTTCGAGGTCGGCGCCAACGGGCAGACGTCGTTCCGCGGTGGCCTGGGTAACTTCACCTTCGGCATCGCGTGGAACGTCTTCAACCAGAAGAAGGACGACACCAAGCCGACGTGGATGTTGCGCTTCGAATACACCGCGCCGACGTCGAGCATGCTCAACCCGTCGGTCGCTACGGCCGCCGACATGCGCGGCGCCATCGGCGATCGGGTGCACCACTTCGCGTTCTCCACGGCCGTCTCGAAGCGGCTGGGCGACGTGTTCGAGCCCTACGTCGGAGTCTCGTACGTGCTCCCGTGGATCGGCCCCGGCGCCTACTCGAACTGCGACGACGCGAAAGACTCGCGCATGGCCCGCGCAGAGAACTGCGGCCAGGGCCCGTGGACGCACTCCGAGACCGGCATTCGCCCCGCGCACGTCGGCATCGTCACCTTCGGCAACGAGCTGATCGCCTTCGAGCGCGCTGATCGCTTTCAGCGGGTCGTCGTCGATCTGCGCGGCTTCTGGCAGTACACGTCCGAAGGCCGCTACTACAACGAGCTCTCCGACCTGATGGGCAAGATGCTCTACAACTCGGACTACGGCACGGTGGGCGCACAGCTCGGCTTCGTGGGTCAGGCGGCCGAGTTCGTGATGCTCCGCGCGTACGGGTCGCTCGCGTACCAGACCGAGCGCTACCTCACGTCCGAGAACATCGGCAAAGACATCAACGGCAACGGCACCATCGACATCTCGTCGGCGCCGCAGGAGATCAACCCGAACTACGACTTCCGGGTCGATCGCGTGGGCCGCCGCTTCCGCATGCAGGAACAGCTCGTCTGGCGCATTCAGGTCACGGCCACGCTGAACTTCTGAGCGCATGGCCGCAGGCCCGCCGCGCCGTATCGACCTCGACCACGACGATCATCACGCGACCCGCGTCGACGATGGGCGGCAGTTCTTCATCACGATGCCGTTCGAGCCCGAGCACGGCGACCAGCCGCGGCGGGAAGGTCTCGATCGCGCCACCCGAGTGGGACGACGTCGAAGAAGCCGTCGAAGCAATGGTCGACGACCTCGGAGACGTCGAGTTCTGCCGAATCCGTGTCTCCCCTTTCTCGATTCGGCTCTTCGACCTCGACTTCGGGTTGATTCCCAGGCCGCCCGAAAGCGATGACGACGAATGGGCCGTCGAGCTGATGCCCGGCAACTCTGCTTCTTCGCGCCGTGGGACAGCGGCGAATACGACACCTGATGCCTCACCGCTTCGGCTTGCGCCCCACCACCACGCAGTTCGTCGCAGGCCACGGCACCACCACGCCCGCCGTGTCGGTGACCTTCACCTTGCCCTCGTAGCGGTTCTTCACGATCCACGCGTTGCGGGTCTCTTCGAGGTGCATCGGCTCGAAGCCCGCGCGCTCGAGGCCGGCCTTCCACTCGGCGAGCGTCCACGGGCCGAACTCCTCGTGCACCTCGATGTGCCAGTTCTTGAGGTAGTCCTTCTTGCAAATGAACTCGTTGGCATCGTGCGACGAGAGCTCGACCACGGAATCGGAGATGCGGGTGAAGCGCACGCCCTGCCCCTGCCGGAACTCCTTCGCGAAGCGCTCGAACGTTTCACGCGTCTGCTGGTCGAGCAGCTCGAGCCGCCACGTCGCAGGCTCGGGGCTGACGCCGTCGCGCATGAGCAGATGGCCACCCGGCGCCAGCTCGGTGAAGGCATTCACCAGCGCGCGATCGATCTCCGAGGTCTTGTAGCCGCTGTACGAATGCACCTCGTGCATCACCGACGAGAAGATCACGGTGCTCGCGGTGCCCGGCGGCACACAGACGTCGATCACGTTGCCGAAGACGAGCGTCACCTCGTCGGTGGCGTACGTGTTCTCGTCGCAGACGCGCAGGAACTCGCGCGAGAGATCGACGCCGGCGAGGCGCGAGTCGGGAAACAGCCGCGAGAGCTCGACCATCAGCTTCCCGGTGCCGCAGCCCTTGTCGACGATGTTGCCCGGCTTCACCCAGCGCACGAGCTCGTCGAGCTTCTGCCGCAGCGACGCGTCCATCTGAGCGCCGTAGCTGGTGAAGTCGCGCAGGTGGCCGAGCTCGCCGTCGTCGTTGAGCAGCTTCTGGTGGAAGATCGCGCGCACCCGATCGATCACGCCCGGGCGCTCGAACACCGCGACGGTCTCGGGTGAAGCGTCGGTCTTCCACTCCCGGCCGTCGACGATGCGCTGCACCAGCTCGTGCGGCGTCAGACCCTTCACCTCCTGGGTGACGATGGTGAAGCCCTTCGCCTGGAAGAGCGCGTCGACGTCGCGGTTCGCCGAGTACACGTGCGTCGTCTTCGGTGAGAGCACGCGCCCGCACTGCGCCTTCACCGCGTCGCTCACGTGCTGCACCCACGCGTCGGAGTCGGGAATGTCGTCGACCCGCACCACGTCGAACGGCCGCTTCGTGCGCTCGAGCGCCGGCGTCAGCATTGCTTCGCGTGAGGCGAGGTCGAGCGGGTTGCGGCGCGTCGCGGTGTGGTTGGCGCTGGTGATGACGCAGATGACGCGATCGATCGGCGCCTTCGACAACGACTCGAGCCACGCCGACTGCGCCTTCGTCACCGCGTGAAATCGACCGAGCAGGAGCGCATCCATGAGGGCGGCAGCGTCGCAAACAACACGCGGCACTGGAAACGTGAAGGCGCTGATGACGGAATCTCGCCCTCACGACACTCACCGGGTCGTGAACGCGCTCGCCCGCCTCATGCCTGCCCAACCCCTCGATCTCACGACGCTCTACGAGGCGCACGCCAGGCAGGTGTGGCGCACGCTGGCGCGGCTGGGCGTGCCCGCGACGAACATCGAAGACGCGGTGCACGACGTGTTCCTCACGGCGCACCTGCGGCTGTCCGAGTTCGCGCAGCGCTCGTCACCGTCGACCTGGCTCATCGGCATCGCGGTGAAGGTGGCGGCGAACCTGCGGCGAAAGTCGAAGCGGCAGGGCCTCGTCATGGCTGCCCCAGCGGCGAGCCACGGGCCCGATGAAGAGCTCGAGCGAAGACGAAGGCTGTTCGAGCTCGAGCGCGTGTTGTCGGAGCTGCCCGATGAACAACGCGAGGTCGTCGTGTTGTGCGATCTCGAGCAGCTGACCGCCCCCGAGGTGGCCGAGGTGCTCGAAGCGAAGCTGAACACCATCTATTCGCGGCTGCGGCTCGGGCGAGCGGCGCTCAAACGCGCGCTGACCGCCACCTCGAGCCAGGAGGCATCATGAGCGACCTGAACGAAGGCCCCGGCGAGCTCCCTTCCGGGCTGAGCGACTTCTACGAGGTGCACCGCGAGACGGGCGAACCGACTGCGGCCCAGCTCGGCAAGGCGCTGCTCCGCATTCACACCGGAACGCGACCGGTGGCGCCAATGGCGCTCTCGGTGCGGCGATGGTTGCCGCCCGAGCTGCTCGCCGTGGCCGCCCTGCTGCTGCTCACCATCGGCGGTGGCGCGATCGGCTGGCACCTGAAGACCGAGGCGCAGCTGACCGATGCCCTGCTCGTCGAGGCGCGTGCAGCCTGGGTCGCCGGCGATCTCGACTCCGCCATCACGTCGCTCGAGCGCTGCAGCTCGGCTGACTGCGCACGACTCGCGACGGCAGTGAAGCGCGCGAGGGCGCAGCTCAAGCAGCAGGGCCCGCTCGGCGCTGCCGAGAAGGGTTCCCTGCTCGCCCTCGATCTCGAGCTCTCGGGTGGCCAGCGTTCGCTCGTCGCCGACCAGCTGTCACCGCGGGCTCCCCAGAGCGATCGCGACCTGGCCACGGCGCAGGCCGATGCCCTGCGGCAGCAGGGCTTTCCGCCCGAGGTCGTCTCTCGTGCCGTCGCGCTCTTCATCGCAGGGCTCGAGGTGTCCGAGAGCGCTCCCGATCTCGCCACCCGCAACTTCCGTGAAGTCGTCGCGCTCGTTCCCGGAACGACGCTGGCGAGACGGGCCGAGAAACGAACCCAGGCGCTCGTCAGCCCCGAGCCGGAGTCTGCGCCGGCGCCGGCGCCCGCGCCCGTGGTCGAGGCACCCGAGAGCAACGAGGCGCTGCGCCAAGAGACGTCGCTGCTCGTGGAGCAGGCGAAGGTCGCGAAGCGGGAGCGGCGCTATCAGGGCGCATTGGCGCTGCTGGAGCGCTGTCTGGCCTTGTCGCCCAACGACGTGGAGTGCACCGTGATTCTGGCCTCGACCCACGCCGCGAAGGCGGCCGAGGAGAACAGCAGCCTCGACAATGAGCGGGCGCGAGCGCTCTACCGAAGGTTCCTGCTCATCGCGCCGCCGAACGACAGGCGCATTTCACGGGTGAAGGAGATTCTTCAGGACCCACCCGGTGACGCGGCGAGCGAGCGCCAGAGCCTCGAGCGAGAGGCGCACGATCTCTATCTGCGCGGCTATCAGCTGCGCGAAACGGCGCCTGACGAGGCCAGGCGGCTCTTCGAAGAGGTGGTTCGGCTCGCTCCCGACTCGGTCGATGGCCAGAAGGCGAAGGGGCGAATCGCCGAGCTCGGTGGCCGCCCGATGGGCCGGCTGCGAATCGCGTCGACGCCCACCAACGCGCGCGTGTTTGTCGACGGCATCGACACGGGCCGGACCACCCCCGTGCTCCCGAACGAGCCCTTCGAGGTGACGCCAGGCAGGCACACCATCTACGCCGAGAGCGGTGGCCGCCGGAGCGCGACGACCGAGCTCGAGGTCGTCGAAGGCGACAACCCAGCCCTCAACCTCGTCGTCCACTGACGCGCAGGGCACACCCGTGAGAACATCGGCCCCATGTTCGTCTTCGCCGTGACGCTGTGGGTGACGCTGGCTGCGCCCGACGGTGGCACGGCCTTCACCTCGCCCGCGAAGCTGCTCGAGGAGGCGAAGCGGTGGAAGCGCGCGGGTGACTACGACCGTGCGCTGGGCCTCATGCAGACCTGCCTCGAGCTCGACCCGAAGAACCTCGACTGTCTCATCGCCACTGCGTCGTCGCTCGCGATGCGCGGCACCGAAGAGAACAGCGACGCCGATCAGTACCAGGCGCGCGTGGCCTACCAGCGCTTCCTCGAGCTCGCGCCGCCCGAAGACAAGCGGGCGCCCCGCGTGAAGGCGATTCTCGACGCCGTCAGCGAGCCGCCGGCCGTCGGCCCCTTGCGAATTCCGCCGCCACCACGTGGCAGAGAGAACCGGCCGTTCATTCCGCCCTCCGACGTGGTGGTGATGCCTGCGCGCGTGACGGTGCCGCTGAAGGGGTCGAAGACGGTGCCGGTGTCGACGATCGTGCGCCTCGAGAACGACGACCCTGCGACCGTCGACGCGAGCTTGAGCGACGCGGCGACCCTCAGGCTCACGGGCCGCAAACGAGGCGTCGCGAACCTCAAGCTCTACGATCGCGACCAGAGCTGGCACGCGATGCGCGTCGAGGTGCCGTGATCAGCCGCGCTCGCGCTTGAAGCGATACACCGCGGCCGGCTTCGAGGTGGTGATTCGCTTGCCGGGAGCGAGCTCGAGCCGACCCTCTTCGAGCCACCGGTTGAACGAGCGCCGGAAGTTGCCGGGGTCCATCGGTTTGCCGAGCACGATGCCGTAGACGTGCCGCAGCTCGGGAATGGTGAAGGTCGCAGGCACGAGATCGAACGCGATGTTCGTGTACTCGAGCTTTCCGCGAATGCGGGTGAGCGACATCTCGACGATCTCGTGGTGATCGAAGCCAAGCTTGAGCGTGTTCACCGTCGACACGTCGAACCACTCGACCTCTGACGCGTCTCCGCCGGCCTTCACGAAGGGCGCGAGGTCGGGCCGCACGAGCGCGTAGTAGGCGACCGAGATGACACGCATGCGCGGGTCGCGGCCTGCCTTGCCGAAGGTGAAGAGCTGCTCGAGGTAGACGCGATCGGGGTCGAGGCCCGTCTCTTCTTTGAGCTCGCGGCGCGCGGCGTCGTCGAGATCTTCACCCTGCTCGATGGGATCTTCGCCGACACGAACGAAGCCACCCGGCAGCGCCCACTGGCCCTTGAACGGGTGCTCCTTGCGCTTCACCAGCAGCACCCGCAGCTGCGCGTCGACGATGGTGAGAATCACGAGGTCGACCGCGACCGAGGGCCGCGGGTAGTCCTTCGCGCGATAGGCCGTGAGAAACGCCTTCTCGTCGGACATCGTGACCTCTCGTTAGACCGACTTCCGGGTCGCCTTCTTGTCGACCTTCACCGGCTTCTTGGCCGCGGGCTTCTTCTTCTCGGGCGCGGCCTTCTCCGGCTTCTCGGCCTTTTCGGCCTTCTTCTTCGGAGCCGCTGCCGCTGGAGCCGCCTTCTTCTTCGCCGCCGGCGCCGCCTTCTTCTCGTCCTTCGCGGCCTTCTCGGCCTTGGCCTTCTGCGCCTTCACCGTCTTGGCGGCCTTCTTTGCGGCGGCCTTCTGGCCACGCTGGGCTGCGCGCGCCTGACCTTCGGGCGACGCCATGTACTCACGGCGGGCCTGGAGGAGCTCGGCGGCGCGCTCGTTCGACACCTCTTCGGGCGTGTCGCCGCGGCGGAGCGTCGCGTTCGTCTCGCCATCGGTGACGTACCAACCGAAGCGGCCTTCCTTGAGCGTGATCTCCTTGCCGCTCACGGGGTCGACGCCCTTCGAGATGCCCGGCTTGGCCTGACCGCGGCCGCGGAACTGCTTGGGCTGTTTGAAGATCTCGATCGCCTCGGCGAGCGTGATGGTGAGGAGCCGTGGCTCGGCTTCGACGCCGAGGTTGCGGCTGTCTTTGCCCTTGGTGAGGTACGGGCCGTAGCGGCCGTTCTGCGCGGTAATCGTCTCGCCGTCGTCGGCGACGCCCAGGGTGCGGGGCAGCGTGAGCAGCTCGAGCGCCTGCGCGAGCGTCACCTGCTCGACCTTCATCGTCTTGAAGAGCGACGCGGTCTTCGGCTTGCTGTCGTCGGTCACCTCACCGAGCTGCACGTAGGGGCCGAAGCGGCCGTTCTTCACGTACACGTTGAGGCCGGTGGCGGGGTCGACACCGACGGGCACGTCGCCCTTGGGCGCCGAGAGCAGCTCCATCGCCTTCTCGACCGTCATCTCGTCGGGCGCGAGCGCGTCGGGCACCGAGGCCGTGTCTTCACCGCGCTTCAGGTACGGGCCGTACTTGCCGGGCTTCACGACGATGAGCTCGCCGTTGGTGTCGGGCCCGATGGGAATCGAGTTCACCTCGGCGGCGTCGATCTTCTCGATGTTCTGCTTCACCTGCTTCGACAGGCCCTGGTGCTTCTTGTCGCCGAAGTAGAACTCCTTCAGGTAGCTGACCTTCTCGCGCTCACCACCGGCGATCTTGTCGAGCTCCTCCTCCATCTCGGCCGTGAACTGCAGGTCGACGAGATCGAGGAAGTGCTTCTCCATCAGCTGCACGACGGCGAAGGCCTCCCAGTTGGGCACGAGGGCCGAGCCCTTCTTCCACACGTACTTGGCCTGCAGGGTGCCCAGAATGCTCGCGTACGTGGAGGGGCGGCCGACGCCGAGCTCTTCGAGCTTCTTGACCAGCGAGGCTTCGGTGTAGCGGGCCGGCGGTGACGTGGTGTGGCCGAGCGCTTCGATGGCCTCCACTGGCACGGTGTCGCCCTCTTTGAGAATGGGCAGCGGCGCCTCTTCGTCGTCGCGCTTGTCGTCGCGATCGTCGGTGCTCTCGACGTAGGCCTGCATGTAGCCGCGGAAGGTGATGGTTCGACCCGAGGCGCTGAACTCGACCTGCTCGCCCGTGGTCGAGGTGACGCCCAGCTTGAGCGACACGGTCTCGCCTTCGGCGTCGGCCATCTGGCAGGCGACGGTGCGCTTCCAGATGAGCTCGTAGAGCCGCAGCTCGGCAGGGGCGAGCTCGTCCTTCAAGTCGTCCATGTGGCGGAAGACTTCGCCAGCGGGCCGAATGGCTTCGTGGGCCTCCTGCGCGTTCTTGGTCTTCTTCGCGTACACGCGCGGCGCCTGCGGGAGGAACTTGTCGCCGAAGCGCTCCTTCACCTGCTCGCGCGCGGCCTTCACCGCCGTCTCCGACAGGTTCGTGGAGTCGGTGCGCATGTACGTGATGTAGCCGCGCTCGTAGAGGCCCTGGGCGACGCGCATCACCTGCTGCGCGCTCATGCCCAGCTTTCGGCCACCTTCCTGCTGCAGCGTCGAGGTCTGAAACGGCGCCTTGGGCGAGCTGCGGTACGGGCGCTTCTCGGTCGAGTTGACGGTGAAGGCCTTGCCCGAGATGCGCTCCATCAGGCCGCGCGCCTTCGCCTCGTCGAGCCACACGACGTTGGCCGCCGCCTTGCCCTCGGAGTCGAAGTCACGCCCCTGCGCCACGCGCTGGCCCTGCAGGCTGTAGATGTGCGACTCGAAGTTCGGGTCGGTCGGGTGCTTCGCGCTCAGATCCCAGTACGAGACCGAGCGGAACTGCATGCGCTCGCGCTCACGCTCGACGATGAGGCGAATCGACGGCGACTGCACGCGGCCGGCCGAGAGGCCCGTCTTCACCTTGCGCCAGAGAACGGGTGACACCTCGTAGCCGTAGAGACGGTCGAGCGTGCGGCGCGCCTCCTGAGCGTCGACGAGGCCCATGTCGATCTCACGCGGGTGAGAGACGGCCTCTTCGATCGCCTTGCGGGTGATCTCGTGAAACACCATGCGGCGGGTGGGCACCTTCGGCTTGAGCTGCTCCTTGAGGTGCCAGGCGATCGCCTCTCCTTCGCGATCTTCGTCCGTCGCGAGGTAGAGCTCGCTCGAGTCCTTCAGCGCGGCCTTGAGCGAGGCGATCACGTCACGCTTCGTCACCTCGTAGGTGAGCTTGAAGTCGTTCTCGACGTCGACGCACAACCCACTCGAAGGCAGGTCCACGACGTGGCCGACGCTGGCCATCACCGTGTAGTCCTTCCCCAGGAACTGACCGATGGTCTTCGCCTTCGCAGGCGACTCCACGACGACGAGCGGCTTCGATGCCATTCGGCCTCGGTAGCGTGTGGAGTTGGGCCGCGTCAAGAAAGGTCTTTGCGACCCGATGCGCGCTCGACGTGAGAAACCAGTCGGACTACGTCGTGCTTCATGACCATTCGCACCACGAAGCGCGTCGAGACGCTGCTGTCGAACAAGACGATCAACAGCGAGAAGAACGACTACCACGCCTACGGCCGCACGCTGCCGGGCCACACGCCTCCGCTGTTCGGGCAGCAGTACAAGTTCGGCAAGGCCGAGGCGGTGAAGCTGACCAAGGCCATCGGCGCGAACTACGACGTCGCCTCGCAGAAGCGCGTGCTCAAGGAGATTCACGCGCGCTCGTCGACGAACCAGATGAGCAAGGGCACGGTGGCGCTCACGCGTGACGCGGCGGCCGAGCTGAACAAGCTCGCGACGAAGCTGGGCCTCGACCTCAAGTTCACCAGCGGTCAGCCGCGCCCGATTCACCCGGTGGGCTGAAGCCGTCGTGGCGCCCAAGCAGCGCAAGCTGGAGTCGGATGACGACGTGAAGGCCGCGGTGGACGAGCTGCTGGGCTCGTTCGCTGCGCCGCAAGGCGCCGAGCCCGACGACACGGGCTTCTCGGAAGAGCTGCCTCGACCGCCTGACGCCCACGACACGGCGCCGCACACCGCACCGTCGGCCGACACCGAGGCGCTGTGGGGCGCGAAGCCGAAGAAGAAGCCGTGAAGCGCGTCGCGCTGCCCGAGACGAACGTGGTGTGGCGAAAGCTGCGCCGCGCCCAGACGGCCCGCACGAAGGAGAGCACCGACGAGCTGCGCGGCGCCCTTCCCCACTCCGAAGCGGCGCGGCGGTTCTGGTCGAGACGAACCTGGAGCGAGCTGGCCGCGGTGCCTGCCGTCTCGCAGGTGGTGCTCGCGCTCGTGCGTGAAGGCGCAGGGCTCGGCTCGATCGGCGCGTACGCCACGATCGCGCAGGACGAAGTGCGTCACGCCGAGCTCTCGCTCGCGCTGGCGAACGCGCTCGGCGGGTACGACGAAGAGATTCCCGACGGCCTCGAGTACTCGCCACGATCGCTCGCCGCGCCGTCAGACGTTCCCGTCGCGGTCTGGGCGCTGGCGAACGGCTGCTTCAGTGAGACCGTTTCGCTCGCGTTGATTCAGGCACGTCACGCCGCGACGAAGCAGCCGACGGTGCGCGCGGTGCTGGCCGAGACGCTGAAAGACGAAGCGCTGCACGTGCGCGTCGCCTGGCAGGTGGCTGGTGAGGTGCTGCCGAAGCTCACCCCGCGAGAACGCAAGGAGCTGTCGGCGTACTCCAACGAACTGGCCGAGATGATTCGCCGAACGTTCGGCACCAGCGGCCTGACGCCAAAGCTGCGGGCTCTTGAGGGGCGCCTGCGCGACGAGACGGCGAAGGCCGGGCTTGGGGCGCTGCCGGCGTCGCAAGAGAACGTGATCGTGAACGACGCGCTCGACGACATCGGGGAGCGCCTGCGCGCCCTCGGGCTTCGCTGAAGGGGCCTCAGGCGTGCAGCGCCTCACCCAGCTGCTTCACGGCTCGCGAGGTGGTGAAGACGCGACGCGCGGTGGGCGCGCGGTCTGGCTGGTTCGGCGTCGGCGCTCCAGAGGCCCGAAGGGAGGGAGGGCGCACGCCATAGAGGAGCAACTCGGTCAGCACCGTCAACGCGTCGGCGAGGCGCTCGTGCTGGCCGACGCTCCAACCGAGCACCGTCATCCACTGCATGATGCGCAGGCGATCGACCAGCTCTTCGGCGTCGAGCGGCACGACGCGGTGATCACGCGAGACCCGATCGAGCAGGAGCGCGCGCGGCCGGTCGACGGGCCGGGTCGACAGCCAGACCGTCGCTGCGGCCGAAGCCAGGAGCCTGCCCTCGCCGAAGAAGCGCACCATGACGGTGTTCGCCGCCATCAGCGCCTCATCGAACCCGGCTTCGGCCGGCAGCTCTCCGAGCGCGGTCGCCAGCTCGTTGCTGAGCCGTTGGTTCAGCAGCTCGACGACCGACTCCTTGTGGGGGAAGTGGAAGTAGTACGCCGTGCGGCTGGTGCCCGCGGCCTTCGTGATGCGATCGACCGAGGCGGCCTCGAGCCCTTCGCGTGCGATCTCTTCGATCGACGCCTCGTACAAGCGACGGCGCGTGGCTTCCCGCTGACGATCTCGATCGGTCTCTCGCATGGCGCGAGGCTGCAGTGCAGGGTCGGGGCCGCCGTGAAACTCCGCGAGAATGCTGGGCCTCGGGCCGCGCGCCATGTCGCGTCTTCCGGCACTGCTGCAATTTGCAACGTCTCGGCTGCGGTCAGTGTTCGGCGCCGACGATCACGAACTCGACGCGCCGGTTGGCCTCGCGGCCCGCGGCCGAGGTGTTGGGCTGAACCGGCTGATCGGGGCCGAAGCCACGCGAGGTGATGCGCTCCTTCGCGACGCCAGCGGCGACGAGGGTTTCGCGCACCGCCGCGGCTCTGGCTTCGCTGAGCTTCTGGTTCATCGCGCGATCGCCGCGATCGTCGGTGTGGCCATCGACCGAGACGCGCTCGATCTCCGGGTGCTCCTTCAGCACTCGGGCGATCTGCGCGAGCAACGCAGCGCTGCGAGGCAACACGACGGCCTTCCCCGACGCGAAGAAGACCTTGTCGCGAATGACGAGCCGTTCGCGGGTGATCACGACCAACTGCCGTTCGGTGGCCGGGCAGCCCTGATTCGTCGCGGGGCCCTTCACGGTGCGGCAGGCGTCGAACCGATCGACGACGCCATCACCATCTTCATCGCGATCGGGACAGCCGCGTGATGCCTCGACGCCCGCCTCCAGGGGGCACCCGTCGGCCGCGTCTTCGAAGCCATCGCCGTCAGAGTCCGGGCAGCCCGAGAACGCGACCACCCCAGCGGCGGCAGGACAGCGATCGAGATCGTCGTCGAGCCCATCGCCATCAGCATCAGGAGCGGGACACCCACGACGCGCCGACGGCCCTGACTGAGCAGGGCACGCGTCGACGCTCGCGAACACGCCATCGCCGTCGGCGTCGACGTCGGGGCAGCCTGAGAGCGACGCGAGGCCCATCACGAGCGGGCAGGAGTCACTCGCGTTGGGCACACCGTCTCCATCGCCATCGGCGCGCGGGCAGTCGGGGGCGGCCGGTTCGACGGCACAGCGATCGACGATGACCGGCGGCGGCGGCGCTTCGGTCTTCTTGAGCGGCGTCACCAGGGCCACACCGGCGAGCACGCGGAACAGCGGCGTGCCGGGCTGGTTTCCCAGGCCGGGCCCACCGAGCGCGTAGAACTCGACCGGCCCAACGCGCGGAGAACGAACGCCGAGCAGCAACTCACCCGAGACGGGGCTGCGCGTGAGGGGAACGTCGAGGCGGCCCGCGAGCTCGCCACGAAGGCCCGTGCCCAGCGTCGAGATCATGAGCCCTGCGGAGAAGTAGCTGCCGACCTCGTCGCGAACCGTCGCCGACGGCGACAACGTTCGGGCGCCCCGCGCGAGCACCGACAGCGAGCCGCCCACGCGGAAGAAGTCAGGCCGATCGCCGAGCGAGAAGCTCCGACCCACACCGACCGTCGGGAGCACCGACAGCGTCGCGTCCTTCGTGAGCGCGACGTCGCTGCCAAGTGGAAGGCCGAGGCCGAGCCCGACGGAGAGATCGAGGAGCGCGCCACGCGACTGCTGCAGCGGAGCTCCCCTCACCTGCAGCCACGGCGTGCCGAGCGCGACGGCGCCGCTGATGCGCGTGATGCCCTGCGCCGAGAGATCGTCGCCCGCCTGCCAGAGCACGACGGGCACCTGAACTCCGACCTCGAGCCAGCGCGTGACGCCGAAGGCTCCTGTCAGGTGGGCACCGACGCGGCTGCGAACGAGGCTGGCGAGGCGTTGGTTGCGCTCGTTCACGATGATGAGCGGGTCGTGCTCGTAGTGCCCGGTGAGGCCAACGCGCAGGTCGAGCGGCTCGAGCAGATCGGCCGAGTCGACGACGAGCCCTGCCCTCGCGCCGGGGTTGAGGCGCAGCCGCTCGAGCTCGAAGGCTGGCGCCGGGCTCTGGGCGAACACCGACGCAGCGAAGAGCATCGCCGCCGCGACGAAGGGGCGACTCACTCGTCTCCCTCGGTGGCCTGACCGAACTGGGCGAGCTTTCGGTACAGCGTGCTGCGATCGACCTCGAGCGCGTCGGCCGTCTGCCGCTTGTTGCCCTTCTTCAGCGCGAGCACCTTCAAGATGTAGCGGCGCTCCATCTCGGCGAGCGGGAGCAGCGTCGAGGGCTCGAACTCGTCTGGCAGCTGGGCGGCACGCGACTCGCGCAGCCGCTCGGGCAGATCGTCGACCCGCAGCGACGGCCCATCGGAGAGCGCGATCGCCCGCTCGAGCACGTTGAGCAGCTCGCGCACGTTGCCCGGCCAGTCGTAGTCGAGCAGCCGCTGCGCCGCTTCGGGCGTGAGCGTGCGAACGGGCACCGAGTCACGCTTCGCGAGCCGCTCGAGGAACGCCTGCGCCAGCAACAGCACGTCGGTGCCGCGCGTTCGCAGCGGAGGCACCTCGAGGTGCACGACGTCGAGGCGGTAGTAGAGATCTTCGCGAAACCGGCCAGCAGCGACGGCGGCGTTCAGGTCGGCGTTGGTCGCGCAGACGATGCGCACGTCGACCGGCAGCTCGCGATCGGCGCCGACGGGCCGCACCGTGCGCTCCTGCAGCACGCGCAGCAGCTTCGGCTGGAGCGCGAGCGGCAGCTCGCCCACCTCGTCGAGGAACAACGTGCCGCCGTGCGCCTCACGGAACGCGCCCGGGCGATCGCTGCGGGCATCGGTGAACGCGCCGCGCAGGTGACCGAACAGCTCGCTCTCGAGCAGGTTCTCGGGCAGCGCCCCGCAGTTCAGCGCGACGAAGGGCCCGCGCTTGCGGCGACTGGCCTGGTGCACGGCGCGCGCGACCAGCTCTTTGCCCACGCCGCTCTCGCCCGTGACGAGAATGGTCGTCATCGAGTCTGCGGCGCGGCCCAACACCCGAAACAGCTCGAGCATCGGCGGGCTCTCGCCGAGCAGCTCGGGGAACCGGGGCCGGTTCTGGGTGACTTCACTGCGCAGGCGATGCACCTCACGCACCAACGAGAAGTGCCGCACCGCGCGCTCGACCGTCAACGCGAGCGCCTCGAAGTCGAACGGCTTGGTGATGAAGTCGTAGGCGCCCGTACGAATCGCCTGCACCGCCGCCTCGATGCTGCCGAAGCCCGTGATGATGATCACCGGCAGCTGTGGCTGCTGGGTGACGAGCTCACGGCAGAGATCGAGGCCGCTGCTCGTGCGCAGGTTGAGATCGGTGATGACGGTGTCGAAGGCTTCGGTCGCGCTCAACGACAGGGCCTTCTCGGCCGTCGTGCACCACGTCACCTCGTACCCGCGCTGCTTGAGATCGAAGGCGAGCATCTCGCAGAGCGCCGCGTCGTCGTCGACGAGCAGCAGCCGCGCAGGCTCACGCGGGGAGGTAGACGGTGAAGCAGGTTCCGGCGCCACGCGTCGTGTCTACGTCAATCCACCCGTCGTGGTCGCGAATGATGCTCAGCGAGACCGACAACCCGAGGCCGGTGCCTTCACCCGTTTCTTTCGTCGTAAAGAACGGTTCGAAGACGCGCGTCAGGTGCTCGGTGGCGATGCCCACGCCCGTGTCTTGAACGCGCAGCGCGACGAAGGTGCCGGGCCCAAGTCCTGTCTCGGGCGGAGGCGTCTTGCCCGGGGCATCAGCCATCGAGAGCTCGACCTTGCCGCCCGGCGGCGTGGCGCCGATCGCGTTGGCGACGAGGTTCGTCATCACCTGCAGCACCTGGCTGCCGTCGAACGAGATGACGCGAGGCGTGCCGGGATCGGAGAAACCGAGGGTCACCTGCTTGCGCGCTGCGACCGGCCCGAGCAGCCCCACCGCCTGCAACATCACGGTGCGCACGTCATAGCGGCCGGGCTTCGGGCCCCGACGGCGCGCGTAGTCGAGCACCTGGCGAATGATGGTGGCCATGCGCTCCGACTGTTCGGCGATGGTGCGCGCGGCCTCGGGTGCCTGCTCGGGCGGAATCGCTCCGGCCGCGAGCTGACGTGCGCGCCCACTCACGACCGTGAGCGGCGTTCCCAGCTCGTGCGCGAGCCCCGCCGCGAGCTGCCCGACCATCGCGAGACGATCGGCACGCTCGACGGAGCGGCGAAGGGTGATGGCCTCGCGTTCACAGTCGAGCGCGTGCCCGACGTGACGGCCGAGGGCTTCGAGCGCTGGGGGAATACCGGAGCCTGCCGTGCGCCAGACCGCCAGCATGCCGAGCGACGAGAGCGGAACGGCGACGAGCTCGCCTTCGATGAACGACGGCCCCGGCGTGCGAAGCCGTTCGGGAATCAGCTCCGACGGTGCGTCATCGGCGAGCACCACGGCGGCGCGGTGGCCCTGCGTCAGCGCCAGCGCCAGCGCGCGCACGTCTTCGAAGCGATCACTCATCTCGTCACCTCGTTCAACGCGCGCACGATGCGGCGACCGACCTCGCCCCAGTCGAGCGGCACCGGCAGCAGATCGAACACTCCGGCCTCGATCGACTTGGTGAGGGTCGAGAGGTCATCGGTCTTCGCGCAGAGCAACACCGGCCGCGACGGCGACTGCTTCACCAGGGCCACGGCACGTTCCAGCGAAGCGACGATGACGACGCCCGCTTCAGAGAGGGTCGAGGCCTCACGCGCGCCAACGCCCGCGATCGCGGTCTTCACGAGCTCGATCTCCGGCGCAGCGAGACCGTCGAGCTCGAGCGCGATGGGCAAGGAGCCCGGCTCGGCGACCACGAACGCTGGAGGTGAGAACGCCGACACCCGCGCGGCCGGCTCCCGGCCTTCGGCCTGCAACGCCTGATCGAACGCGCGCCGCATCTCGAGCGCCGACGAGAACCGCGCATCAGCAGGCTTCGCGAGCGCACGACGCAGCACCGCCTGCCACGCCTTCGGCACGTCGAGCACGCCACGCTCTTCGAGGGTGGGCGGCTCCCGGTACAGGTGCGCGGTCAGCACGTTGACCATGTTCATCGACTCGAACGGCGCCGAGCCCGTCAGCAGCTCGTACAGCACGCACGCGGCCGAATAGAGATCGCTGCGCGCGTCGGCCCCTTCGCCACGAATCTGCTCGGGCGACATGTACTCGGCCGTGCCCGGGGTCTGGTTCTCGGCGGTGAGCCGTGGCGTCGCTGCGCCGTGCAGCACCGCCAACCCGAAGTCGACGACCCGAATGAACGGCGCGGGCTTCGAGCGATCGAACATGAGGTTCGCGGGCTTGAGATCGCGGTGAACGATGCCCTGCGCGTGCGCCGCTTCGAGCACCGAGAGCACCTGACTGGCGATGGTGGCGACCTCGGCGAACGGCAGCTTCCCCTGCTTCGCGAGGCGTTGATCGGCGGGCTCGCCGTCGACCAGCTCCATCGCGATGGCGAACAGCGGAGGATCGACGATCAGCTCGAACACCGTGACGGTGTGAGGGTGGTTCAGCTGCGCGAGCGCGCGGGCTTCACGGCGAAGGCGCTCCAGAGCGTCGGGCTGCGCGGCCACGTGCGGGAGCAACACCTTGAGCGCGACGTGCCGGCCAATGCCCGGTTGGATCGCCTCGTGCACCGTGCCCATGGCGCCCGCCGCGAGCCGGCGCACGAGCTGATAAGTGCCAGACGGAGTCGAGAGCGGTTCCATGTCCTTCGGGGAAGCAATGCCGACGAAACGCCGGGGAGTGTCGTTGTCGTGGCAGGTCACCGGG
>JAEUJR010000450.1 GCA_016793585.1 Archangium sp. | reverse complement strand
ACGCTCAAGATCGAGTCCGACGGCGAGATTCTCATCAAGGGCCGCGGCATCATGCGCGGGTACCACAACAAGCCCGAAGAGACGGCCGCGACGCTCAAAGACGGCTGGCTCTACACCGGTGACATCGGCGAGCTCGACGAGGGTGGCCGGCTGAAGATCACCGACCGCAAGAAAGACCTCATCAAGACCTCGGGCGGCAAGTACGTCGCGCCGCAGAACATCGAAGGCAAGTTCAAGATGTCGTGCCCGTACGTGTCGAACGCGCTCGTGCACGGCAACAACCGGAACTTCTGCGTCATGCTGATCGCGCTCGACCCCGAGGCGATCATGGAGTGGGCGAAGGGCAACGGCGTGAATGGCGGCTACGACGAGGTGGTGAAGGACCCCCGCACCCACGCGCTCATCAAGCCCTTCGTGCAAGACCTCAACAAGGGCCTCGCCAGCTACGAGTCGATCAAGAACTTCGCGATTCTGCCGAAGGATCTCACGCTCGACGCGGGTGACTTGACGCCGAGCCTCAAGGTGAAGCGCAAGGCCGTCGAGGCCAAGTACAAGGACATGATCGAGACCTTCTACGCGGGCAACGTCGCCGAGGTGTGATGCGCGGCGCGCTCGTCTCGCTCCTCGCGCTCTCGGCCTGCTCGGGCGGCGGCAACAAGTCGCTCGAGCTGACCCTCACCATGCCCAACGGCACGGTGCAGACGAAGACCTTCAACGACGACACCGGCTTCCTCTTCGAAGGTGAAGGCCGCGCCACGGCCTCGTTCCCCGACGTGGCCGAGTGGAACAAGAACGTGCCGCTCGGCCTGTCGATGTTGATCGCCCCTCTGCAGCCCGGCCGGTACGGCACGACGGGCCGCCTGCACCTGGGCGGTGACACGGTGGCGGTCGCGAAGCCGCTCACGCTCTCGCTCGTCGTCGAGCGCGTGCGCTGGCAGAACGACGGCGCCTACCCGTTCCGCATGGAGGGCACCGTCAGCGGAACCTCGAACGAGAACCACAAGGTCGAAGCCCGCTTCAGCACCACCACGCACGACTGCTCCGACAAGGTGGCCGCGAACTCGGGCTCCTTCCTGTGCGGCACCTCGTTCCCCAGCGGCGAGCAGGTCTGGAGCATCGACCGCTGGGTGACCGAAGGCGACTGCCCCGATGCCATCTTCAAGCGGTACGCCGGCGCGCCGCGCATCTCGATCGACGGCCGCTTCGCTTCGGCTGGCGGCAAACAGCTGCAGTGCGTGACGACCGAACCCCGTGCCCCGAAGGGCCTCTGCGGCGCGAGCGAAGAGGGCTTTCAGGCCGACGGCTGCACGTGGTCGATCACCGTGTACGCGACGCCTGGCGGCGCTTCGGGGCCCACCCCGCGCGTCTCGATCTTCGCGGGCACCACTGGTGACTCCTGCCCGCCGAAGCTCTGCGTGATGTCGCCCGCCGCCCTCACCCACGTCTCGGGCGGCTGATTCAGGCGAAGGTCTTCGCGAAGAAGACGACGGTGATGAGCCACCCCAGCACCACCACGACGCGCTTCACCACCCGCACGTCGAACTTCAACGCGAACCGCGCCGTGACGTAGCCGCCGATGGTGGAGGCGACCGCCATGGCCAGCGCCCGCGGCCACTCCACCTGCCCCGAGACGATGAAGGTGAGCGTCGCCGTGAGGTTGATGGCGAGCCCCAGCACCGACTTGAGCCCATTGAGGCGGTGCAGATCTCGGCCGCCGAGCAACGTGAGCGCCGCGAGCATGAGCAACCCGATGCCGCCGCCGAGGTACCCGCCATAGAGGCTGATGGGCACCTGCGAGAGCACGACGACCCACAGCGGCGGCTTGCCGAAGCGCTCGAGCCAGGTGCGCAGGCGCTCGCCGAAGGTGAAGAGCACCGCGCCGAAGAGCACGAGAAACGGCACCACCTTCGCGAAGGTGTCACCCGGCGTCGCCAGCGCCGCCAACGCGCCGACGAGGCCTCCCGAGAGGCTGACGATGACGAGCGGCACCAGCGAGCGCCGCTCCTCGTTCATCACCGAGCGGTAGCCCCACGCGCTCGCCACCGAGCCGGGCCAGAGCGCCACCGTGCTCGTCGCGTTCGCAGCCAGCGGCGGCGTGCCCGTGAAGACGAGCGCGGGAAACGTGAGAAACGTGCCGCCGCCGGCGATGGCGTTGAGGCCTCCCGCGAGAAAGGCGGCTCCCGTCAGCAGCACCCACGTGAACACGAACAGTCAGTTAACACGCCCGCGCCGTTCCGCCGGGAATGCAGCAGAATCGGGCGATGCGCCACGTCGCCATCGGAGATCCCCAGGCCCCCTTCGAGCGCTTCCTGCGAATTCTCGATGGGCACGGGCTGCTCGGCGACGACGGGCATTTGCGCCCCGACGTGCACCTCGTGTCGATGGGCGATCACTTCGACTACGGCAAGCCCGAGCTGAGGGAGCGCGCGGCGGCCGAAGGCGAAGCGATTCTCTCGTGGCTCGCGTCACACGCGCCCGAGCAGGTGACGATTCTGCTCGGCAACCACGATCTGGCGCGCGTGTGCGAGCTGTTTCCCTTCACCGACGAGTCGTTCCTCGAGGCGCACCGCGAAGCGCGGGCGCTGTACGTGGCGAATGCTCCGGCCGACGCGTTTCTCGCGAAGTACCCATTCGTGCCCGACGCTGAGTGCCTCGCGCGTGACTACTCGTGCTTCGCCGCTGCGCAGCGCGTGCTGGTGACCGAGCTCTTGCGCACCAGGCGCCTACGGCTCGCGGCCCACCATCGGGGGTTGCTGCTCGTGCACGCCGGGGTGACGACACAAGACCTCGAGCTGGTGGGCATCGCTGCAACTGACGCCGCCGCAGTGAGTGAGGGGCTCAACGCCTTTCTCGACGAACGACTGGCGCGTTGGAGCGACGGGCCACTCGACCTCACGCCACTGCACCGGCCTGGAGCGGCTGCGACGGGAGAAGGCCGGGGCGCGCTCTACCACCGCCCGTGCGACCCCTCGACGCAGCCGCCCGCGAGATTGGATGGACCTCCACGACGACGGTTCGACCCGCGCGATCTGCCCGCCGCGTTTCCCCAGGCCATCGGCCACATTCGTGACGGCAAGTGCCGCGAGCTGATGCCTTCGTGGAGCCCCGAGGGGAAGAGCCTCGACGGCCCGCTGCGCACGCTGAAGATCGACGGCGCGAACGTCACCTACGCCGTGGGCTGTCTGCCTGGTGCTCGGCTTTTCTTCACCGACGGCGGCATGTTCCACGCCGCGCCCGAGCACTACGAGCTCTTCGATCTCGACGCGCGCGCCCCGCTCAAACGGGCTCGAAGCTCGTGATCAGCGGCACGTGATCAGACAAGCCGTGAAACGGGCTCGCCTCGTCACCGAACGCGTGTGTGTCGTTGAGGTCGGCGAACTCGATGCCTCTGCCGAAGATGTGATCGAGGTGCATGCGCAGGCGCATGAAGCCGGCCGTCGAGAACGAGTCGGGGCGGGCAGGGTCGATCTGCTTCAGGGCCTCCTGCGCACCCAGCAGCTTCGCGTCGCCGGTGAACAGCTTGTACACGGGCGTCGCGGGCGCCGAGTTGAAGTCGCCGACGACGAGGTAGGGCTCGCCGCGCGCGACGTGCTGCGCGTATTCGCTCACCGCCTTCGCCTCGGTGAGCTGGTTCTTCCCGTGGCCCATCTTCACCTTCTGACTCCAGAACTCCTTCGCCCACGGCGTCGGGAGCGAGAGGTGGGTGTTGAAGAGATGAAACGGCCGGCCGCTGGTGTCTTCGAGGTGCAGGTGCGCTGCGATGCGCGTCTGCTTGATGCGCTTGATGGTCGAGGGCGTGCGGTGCGTGATGTCGAAGGGCTGATCGGAGTTGCCCTTGAGCACGTTGCACGTCTGCTGGTTCACGAGAATCGCGAGGCCGGTCGTGTACACCTTCAGCGGGCCGACGCCGTACACGTGCGCGGGGAAATAGAAGGCGCGGTACGGCATCGCGACGCCACGCCGCTGCATCGAGGCGCCGAGGTGCCGCATGAACGCCTCGAGCTGTGTCTCGGAAGGAACGGCGCCACGATGGGCCGCCGACGAACGAATCGACTTCGTCTCGACCTCCTGCAGCGCGATGACGTCGGCCATCGGCGTGAGCTTCGAGATGGCGTCGGCGATGAACTGCTTCGAGGTCGCCGTGCTGGCGAGGCCCTTGAGCGCGTGACCGAAGTAGCGAACGTTGTAGCTGACGAGTCGCATGTCTCTTTCGAAGTCTAACGCCCACGCCAGCGGCCGCTGAGCTTCGCTTCGAGCGCGAGCCCTTCCAGCCAGGTGGGGCCATCGGGAACGAAGCGCTCCGGCGCCGACAACACGAGCGCCTCGAGGGCCGCGACCTCGGCGTCGCTCAGCGCCTCGTCGACCGCTCCGTGCCGATTCGCCGTGACCGAGACCGACAAGCCGGCCTGCTTCGCGAACGCGGCGAGGAGCAGTCTGCGAAGGCCCTGCTTCGCGAGCGCGTCGGCGTCGGGCAGCCGTTGAAGGCGCTCCACCTCGGAGCCGTGCGCGTCGAGGAGCCGACGCCGCCGCACGAAGGAGCTCAAGGTGAGGGGCGTCGCAAGGCGAGCTGGTGTGCGGAGGAGTCGCTGCGCGACCTTCAACGCCTGCACGGCGTCGAGCGCTTTCTGATCGACCAGATTCTCGCGCAGCCACGTCAACGACTCTGCGCGCCGCGCCTCGGCGAGCGCCGTCACGATGGCTCGCCACGTTCGACGCTTGAAGAAGAGCCGCCGCGCAGCCTCGACGAGCGCTCTCGCTTCACGCGCCGAGACCACCCGTCGTCGCTTCGCCTCGGCCACGGTCGCTTCCACGTTCACGAGCGGAACCGTCAGCGCCTGGTATTGCGAGTCGGCGTCACCGTGCAGCAACACCACGTCGGCGTCGTCGCTTCGCGCGCCTGCCACGTACTCGCCCGCGATGCGGCCGACCGCGAGCATTCCTTCTTCGTGCAGCTCAGCCGCCCGCAGCGCACCCATGCTCGAGGCACCGATGACGTGCACCCCGCTGGCGAGCGCGGCGCGCAGCTCGTGATGCCACACCGAAGGAACCGCCTCGAACACGCCGTCGATGAGCACGATGACGCGCGGCCGATCGGGCAACACCCGAAAGACATCACCCTGCCTCGCCGGCGGCAGGTACGTCGCCTTCAACGTTCGCCGCGCGGTGGCGACGGGGAGCGTCGGCCCGAGGAACACCACGACGTCACGCGCCCTCATCGCAAGAGCTCCGACTCTTCGAGCCCGATGCCGATGGCCTTCACCACGTGCAGTGGCGACTCGCGCACGTTCACGATCACCACGCTGTCGGCGATGACCTTCGGCCAGCCCTTCACGGCGGCACGATGGCGAATCGGCCTGGGCCTTCGCGTGGAGAGGAACGCCTGCAGCGAAGCCCCCGCCTCGCGCGCGCCGGTCGCCACGTCGTCGCGGGCGCCGTGAATCTCGGTGAGTCGAGACTGGGCCGCCTCGAGCAGCGCCGCTTCGAGCGCTTCGGCCATCGTGCGCCGACAGGCATACCCCGCAGTCAGTGGCACCGAGGGCTCTTCGAGGTCGAACAACAGCGCGCCCGCCAGGGGAAGTGGTGACGCCTGCAGCGCACAACACACGACCTGAAAACCCCTGGCCTGCAGCGAGTCGACCAGCGGTGAACGCCACCTCACGAGAGACCGCTCGAGCGCCTCGTCGGTCCACCCATCGGGCAAGGCGCGGGTCAACGCGTGGCGCTCCCAGACCTCGAGCACCGCGTGCTCCTCGGCCCTGCCCTTCACCGAATGCGCACCGAAGCCGTTGCTCGACCACGACGTCGTCGACGGGCCCAGCCACGTCGAACCCGTCGGCGCACAGAACACCCGCTCGGCTGCCAGCCACACCGGCGCGCCATCGGAGAGTCGTCTTCCCTGCACCCACGCACGTCGCAGCCCGTCGTCATCGAGCACGGCGCCATCGAGCTCGCCAGCCTCACAGAACCGGAGCATCGAGCGCTGCGGTTGCTCTGCCGCGTACAGCTCGGCTGCTTCTCCAACCGCGCTCCACGCGGCCTGCTCGAAGGTCGTGCCTTTGCCCTGTGTCACCTGCAGCACGTGACCCGTCGGCCGAACCGCAGCGGCCACCTCGACGCCGGCACGATCCATGTCCGTCACCCGCGCGAGGCGTGAGATGCGCAGCTCGGCGAGCAGCGAACGGTTGGGAAGCACCCGTACATCCCACCACTCGACGAACGGCGGCACACGCACTTTGGAGCCCGCCCCGGCAGTGTGTTCGAACGACCAACACCGACTCGACGAACGGTCGAACTGGCAGTTTGCTGCGCCCGTGCGTTGGCTGCGCCTCGTGTTCGTAGTGGTGCCGATGCTCTGCTGCGGCCGGACGGAGCCGCTGAGCGAGACGATCGGCGTCGATGCAGGCCGCGCAGACGCTGGCGTTCGCGACGCGGGAATGACCAGTCGTGACGCAGGGGCGCCGACCTCGTGCACCAACGCACCGGGGCCTCAGCTCGGTCGGCGATGTCAGCGCACGCTGCGCCTGGACTCGCTCTCGAGATCGAGCGCCTTGTGCTTCGTCGACGTGCGCATCGACCTCGCTGAAGAGGGTACCCTCGAGTGGGAGTGCGAGCAGGCCACCGGCCGCGCCGAGGTTCGCTTCAGCCGAGCTCGCTTCACCGGCGTGGTGAGCGGCAACCAGCTCGACGTGTGCTTCGGCTCGGAGTTCGACTGGTCGGACCGCTGCAGGTGGTCGTCGGCCCAGGCGCTGCGCGGCTCACTGACCGAGCCGACGCTTCAGCTCACGTATGCAGAGGCTCCGCTGACGGGCTCGGGGTGTCAGACGCCGTGTGGCGCCTCGGGCGTCGTCACGCTCCTCGCGCCCTGACACACCACCACCGCCGGAACCCAGCGTGCGCACAGCTCATCGGCGCACGCTTCTCGCGCGTCTGAGCTACAGCGCCGCGCAGTGAACTCCTCCCGCGCCGTGGGCATCTCGGTCGTCGCGCTCGCCGCGGCCTGCTGGGGCACGTGGCCGCTCTACGTGCGCGCCGGTGGCCAGAGCGGGCTCGTCGTCGGCTTCCTCACCATGGCCGTGATGGCGCTGCCATCGCTATTCCTCGTTCGCCGCTTTCGCACCGACGATCGTGGCGCGCTCGTCGCGCTCGCGATCATCGGGGTCGCCGACGCGGGAAACGTCGCGCTCTACTTCTCTGCCCTCGAGACCGGGCCGGTGGTCGTGGGCGTCATGACGCACTACCTGGCGCCGCTGCTGGTCGCGCTCGCTGCCCCAGTGCTGCTGAAGGAACGCCGCTCTCGACGCGCGCTCGTCTCGCTGCCCGTCATTCTGCTCGGGCTGTTCCTGGTACTGCCATCGATCGGGGCAGGAGGTTCTGCCTGGCAGGCCGGACTCCTTGGCGCAGGCTCGGCGATCTTCTACGCCGCTCTGGTGCTGGCGACCCGGCGAGCGTCCGTGGCCTTCCCGCCGCTCGCGGTCACGTCGTTTCATGCGGTGCTTTCGACGGTGCTGCTGCTCCTCGTCTTTCGCGAGCGCGCACTCCCGACCCACCTCGACTCGAGCCTCGCCATTCTGCTCGCAGGCGCCGCCATCAACGGCTTGCTCGGTGCGTTCCTCTTCAACTTCGGGCTGCCACGCATCGGCGCTCAGCTGACGGGCGTGCTGACGTATCTCGAGCCGCTCGTCGCCGCATTGCTGGGAGTGCTGATTCTCCACGAGGCCGCGACGCTCTCGACGCTGGCCGGACTCACGTTGATGCTCGCTGCGGGAGCGTGGACTGCGGCAGAGCCAGCGCCAGGCGACAGCCGCGCGGCTGTCTGATCGAGTCGCGCGGAAGGGACCAGCGCGTCGGCCGCTGATGGTTCAGGGCGTCGCGGGCTGAACGTTCGGGTCCGACGGAGCGGGCTGTGACGCGGAATCGGTCGCGGGCGTCGACTCACTCGTCGCCGGAGCTTCGACCGGCTGGGTCGCCACTGTCTCGCTCTTCTTCCCCTTGAACTCGTACCCAATCTCCACGTCGACGACGAAGCCCAGCTGGCTGTCGTAGCGCCGCACCTCGGGGTTCAAACGGAACGTCTGGTACGCACGCCCGTTCACGAAGAGGAACGGAAGAATGCGCAGCCGCGCGCCCGCGTAGAAGACCGTGTCTGGCGTCTGCGGGTCGATGCGGAAGATGGCCGCCGCCGAGGTGATGCCGCGCTTGTAGTAGCTGCCGAACACCTGCACGAAGTCGAGCACCGGCACCTCGAGGTGCGCGATGAGGTTCGTGTTCGGCGCGTTCGACACGCCCTCCGCCGCGAGCGTCAGGCCGACCTTGCCGGGTATGCCCCAGCTCGCCTCGAGGTAGTACCCGAGGCGCTGCCCCAGGCCGCGCTCCATGACGAACTGCTGCCGCGTGAGCGCGTTCCTCGCCGCCTGCCCCGGCACCTCTTCACTCGCGAAGATGAAGCGCTCGATCTCGTAGAACGTGTCGAAGTAGCTCGGCATGTACCGGTTCCCCAGCACGCGAAACTCTCCGACGAATCGAAACGCGTTCACGAGCTCGGTGCCGACGTTGAGCCGCGCGAGCAGCCCCGCCGTGAGGCCTCCGTCACCGCCCAGCAGCATCGAGTAGTCGAGGTACGGCTTGAGGTCGACGTTGCGGGTCTTCACCACCTTCACCTCGGCGTCGATGCCCACCAGTCCCACCGGCCGCGTCTGCGACACCAGCCGTCCCTGACCGTCGATCTGTCGCAGCCCCGACGCGTCGGTCGTCAGCTGGTACGGCGCCCGCCAGTCGGTCGCGCCGCTCACCCCCACCGAGAGCGACTTCGCGAGCAGGTTCTCGCTCTTGAGGAACGAGAGCGGCTTGATGAAGGCGATGCCCGCGAGCGTGTTCCACTCGAGCAGGTCGTTCGTGAAGAGTTCGAAGCCGCCGAAGTCGTTGTACGCGTCGACCTGCGCCGAGGCTCGCGGGTAGTCGATGTCGATGTTGGGCGCGTACCGGCGCACGAGCGAGCCGTGGCCGATCGACGACGCGTACCGCTGGCCGGCCGAGATGTAGAGCGGGTCCTCCTTGCGGCCCCTCGTCACGTATTTCAGCAAGCGGCCGAAGTCGTGAACGCTGTCGTAGTCTTCGGTGCGCAGCCGCCCCAGCCGCCGGGTGAGCAACGGAGACCCCGTCGCGGGATCGGTCGCGAAGTTCACCAGCTCGAGGCGCAGCGGCACGCCGAACCCCAGCCCCAGCTTCCCCTCGAAGAAGCGCAGGTCGACCATCGGCTCGACGAGCAAATAGAAGGCCGTCTCGAACCGGTCGAGGCCTGCCGACACGCCGATGCGGTTGTTCTTCACCACCAGGCGATCGCTGCCCAGGTAGACCGACAGCTCGCCCTTCACGAACCCGCCCGTCGGCGCCTTCGTCTCGCCATCGCTGCCTGTGGTGACCGCCAGCGGCTCGGCCACTGGCGCGTCGGCCGGAGCAGTCGTCACCACAGGCTCGGTGGAGGGCGCGACCTCCGCTGCTCCGCCGTCGAGCTGCGCGACGGCCGACAACACCACCAGCGTCCACACCATGAGGCCCCCCGAGGTTCGGTGCTGCTGACGACAGCGGCTTCAGCGGCCGCAGGGATTGATCGGCTTGAGGAACTTCGCCAGCTCGGCTTCGTCAGCCACCGTTCCCGTCAGCTCCAGCTCTGATGCAGCCTTCTCGGGCGCTGGATCACGCATCGACCACACGCCGACGTGCAGCTGATCGCCAGGGCAGTCGAACAGCACCGACGCGTTGAGCCCCTCTTCGGTGCCGTTGTTGTTCGCCATGCCGAATGAGCCGCGCGCGACGACGTAGTACATGCGCCGGCCGTCGACCGTGAGGTTGCCGCGCTTGATGACGTCACGCGCGTCGATGTTGATGCCGTTGCTGCGCAGGTGGTTCACGTCGCCTTCGCCGGTGGTGAAGAACGTCTTCGTCTTCTTGTTCTCTTCGTTCGCCATCACGCGCAGGTACGTGAACATGCGCTGGCCGAGCTCGAAGCCACCGTCGGGCAGAATCGGCGTGTCGGTGAGAATCGCCGTGTCGACGAGGCCGAACACACTCATCGACATCGCGGGGTAGTAGCCGGGAGGAATCTGCCCCAGCATCTTCTTCGCGTTCTCTTCACGCGTCTTCGGGTCCGTCACGCCCGCGACCATGTCGCTCGTCTTCTTGGCCACCACGCCGAAGAAGATCGCCATGCCCAGACACGTGAGGGCCGCGAAGCCGCCACACCCGAGAAGAACGTAGACCCACGGCGAGCGCTGCTTCGGAGCGGCTTGTTCCATGCCTTTGGCTTAGTCGAACCCGCTCACGGTGCAACAGCGCTTCAGACGGCGCCCATCGCGAGCACCGTGTAGACGCTCTTCAGGTAGGTATCGAGCGCGTCGAACAGCCTGAGGTACTGCGAGATGCCCATCACCGCGCCGCTGCCGAGCAGCAACAGCGCGTGACTGACGATGCTGTATTCGACCATCGATTGACCGCGGCGAAGCCGCTGCTTGAGCGAGCCGCGACGGCGAGGGCTGGGCTGGGTATGGAGCATGGTGGTGGTCATGGGCTCTCCGTTCAGAAACTGTTCGTGTTCGCCGGCTTCTTGGGCTTCTGCCCCGTCGCGCACGACTGCATGCACTGCTGCTCGGCCTTCTTGAGCACGGTCGCGCAGCCCGCCTTCGCCTCGGGCGTCTGCGCGCCCTCTTTGCACTGCTTCTCGAAGTTCTTCAGCGCCGTCTGGCAGTTGCGAACACAGTCGGCGCGCGCGTCGGCCAACGTCGCCAGACACAGCAGCCCCAGGGTCAAGAGACGCTTCATGGAGACTTCCTTTCGGTTTCGAGGCTGTACATGAGGCTGACCTCGCCAGCACCCATGGTCGCCGAGACGGACTGCGAGGCGCCCGCTTTTCGGCCGATGATCGATCGGCTGCTCTCGCCTCCCATCACTTCCTCCACCGCCCAGCCGTCCTTGCGCATGAGGCTGACGATCTCGTCGATGGTTCCATTCAGCTCGCCGCGCCGGCGGGTGGTGACGATGCTGCGGGTGCGGCCCTCGAGGGCCATCTGCACCACCTGCGGCGGAGCGACCTCGGCCGGCAACGCCAGACCACCTGGCACGTCTCGCCGCGCATCGAGCAGGCGCTGCGGCCGCGAAGCAGACACGAACACCATCGTCTCGGTCGAGCTCGGCGTGTTCTTCAGCACCGACACCATGTGCACCAGCCCCTCGGCGATGCCACCGTCGACCTGCTCTTCTTCGAGCCACGCCACGTACCCCATGTCACGGCTGAACATGTGGCTCACGATGGGCACGCCGGCGTCGAGGTACGTGTACTCGTAGTGCTCGATGACCTGCTCGGGCTGATCTCTGGTGGCGAACCACGAGGCCACCAGCGGCATGCCCAGCACCTGGCTGATGTCTGACAAACGGCGCGGCTGGGCGTTGGGGTACGGCGGAATGCCGCGCAGCGAGCGGGGATCGGCCCGCATCGGGTCTGGCCCCTTCGGCTCCATCGGAGCCCCCATCGGGATCAGCCGGTCTGCCGTGTCATCAGCCTGCGCGAACATGGCCTCGGCCTCGTCTTCGTCCGGCGCGGGTCTGCTCCCCAGCACGGCGCCCATTCCGACGCCCACCACCGCCGCGCCCAGCAGCAGCACCACGATGTTGACGGAGCGCTTCTTCGCCATACTGCCTACTGCTGCAGTCCGAAGTAGCCGTTCTGCCGGTTGTTGTAGGTCTGCTGAACGCGGTTGTCGCCCCACTGCGCCGCCCAGTGATCACCGAACTCCTGCTGGTTGCTGTTCTTTTCGAACGCCGCAGCCGCAGTGGTCAGGTTGTCGCCCTGACCGTCCTGGCGCGAATTCCCGCTGAGCATCTTCTGGTTCTCGATGGCCTTGTTCCAGTCTTCGGCCTTGTCGGTCGCGCTGCTCTGCGTCTTGTAGGCGGCCGAGATGCGCGCGTAGAGCGGGTTGTTGTTGTTGAAGGCCGACGGCACGTTCGGGTTGATGTTCGGAATGTCGTTCTTGCCGCCCTCGAGCCCCAGCGCCCAGGGGTCGACCAGCATCGCGTGCTCGGTCTTCGCCAGGCGCCAGTAGTTCGAGCCCAGCGACGTCTCGCCGTTCTCCTTCGCGTTCATGCGATCGTCGTGCGCCTGATCCTGGCTGGGGGCCTGACCACCGGTGAGGTCGACCGAGCCACCCGTGCCGGCCCACCGCGACTTCTGACGGTCTTTCTTCGTGCCGCTCGCGTCTTCGTTGATGGTGAAGCCTTTGCCGCCGCGGAAGTTGTTCAAGAAGCTGTTGGGCAGGTAGTAGTTCATGATGCCCAGGCGCGAGCTGCAGACGACCGTGCCACCCTGACCGAAGCCCGCGACCGCCTGCGCCGCCGCACCTGACGGCGACAGCTGCTCCGACTTCGAGCAACGAACCTGACCGCCGTACGCCGCCGCGTCCTTGCCGATCCAGCACTCGTGCGCCGTCATCGCCTTGTGATGAACGACGTCCTGGCAGTCGTAGTCGCGATCGTACGAGTCGTACGCGGCGCTGTGGTCGCAGTAGGTCAGGCGGCTGAAGCGCGCGATGCCGTCGGCTTCGACCTTGCTGCCGTAGTCGAGCACGGTGAAGTCCCACGTCGCTTGAACGGCCGCCTCCTGGCCGTTCAACTTCATGATCAGCATCTCCTGCAGGAAGATCATGTACATGATCAGCGGCACGAGAAAGATCATCGAGACAGCGAGCTCGACGGCAGCGGCACCACGACGGCGACGGTTGTGCGCGTTCATGATCACTCCACTCCTTCGACAGGGCCCTGAACGTTGGCGTTCGAGTCACCAGCCATGCTCAGCACCTGCCTGAGCTCGTCACGTTTGAACGGGTGCAGCTTCGCGCGCCAGAACGGGTCGAAGCCATTGGGGGGCAGCTTCCAGTCTCCGCCGAGCTGGTGGAAATAGGCCTTCGCCTTGCCCACCGCGACACCTTCGGTCTGAGGCACGAGCGTGATCTTCCGCTGCTCGTCTCCGATGCGAATGTTGATGGTGCCCGTCTTGTTCACCTCGAACGCGCCCTTGCCGCCCTTCTGCAGCAGGCGCAGGTCCTGGGTGACGGCGCCGTAGGCGTTGGGCTGGCCCCAGTCGTTGTTCGACGACGGGCTGCTGTGGGCGTTGAAGCTGATGTACGTCGCCTCGTCGTCGATGAGCGCGATGGACTTGAACTCGGAGTGATTGTCGCCGACCGCGCCCGTGTGCTCGCCACCGTTCTGCGACGAAAAGACGCTCGACCCGAGGAACCACACGCCCTGGCCATGCCGCCAGTCGACGTTCACGAAGCCGAAGCCGCTCGCCGAGCCAACGTTCGCAGCGGTCTCGCCGTTGTCCGAGCTCTTGCTGAACTCGCTGTCGCCGACGCGGGAGGCGAACGCGCCAGGGATGTACATCGCGTTGTAGGAACCCTCACTCTGGATATCCATCATCTTGTTCGGGTTGCGCAGCATGAACGGCGACTGTGCGTTGAAGTCGTCGTGATCGAGCTTGGCGCCGCCGTTCATGATCGGCATTCGATTGAAGAGGCTGCGCGCCGCGTTGGCCGAGTTCTGCATCGCCTTCGAGCGTTCCGAGGCCGGCTGGCGCGACCGCTGGAACACGAGGGGCTCGGAGCCGTTGCACGCGTCGACGGCGCCCTGCGGCCCATCGAGGGTGCACATGAAGTTCTGAACGTTGATCGAGTCGAGCGCGCTCGCGTACTTCGCCTGCGGCGCAGTCTTCTTGAGCATGTCCTTCAAGATGTTGCCGCCGTTGATCTCGCCTTTGATCTTGCTGACGAAGTCCTTCTCCTGGCTGTAGAGCGACTTCTTCGCGTCGTAGAGCGCCTTCACCGCTTCGTTGAACTGCTGCTCCTTGCCCTCGAGCTTGTCGTTGTAGTCGTTCTTGTTGTTCAGGTAGTCGAGCGCGATGAAGAAGGCCTCGATCGCGTCCCAGCAGTGCTGCGGCTGGTAGATCGAACACTTGCTCGCCTCGGTGCCCGACACCTGCAGGAAGGCGAAGAACCCGGCGTTGAGCATGTCGACTTCATGCGAGGCGATCGTGTTCCACGCGTGCAGTGACATCTGCGCGACGGTGAGCGCGGCGATGGCTCGATTGAGCACCGCGTTCACGTTCATCGCGCGGGCCTGCAGCACCGCCACGCTGTACGCCTGCGCGTCGGCCGCCTGCTGAATTCGAATTCGCTCGTGCGCGGTGTGGGCGACGTTGAAGCCGATCGCCATCATCAGCGCGAGAATCAGCATGGTGACGACCGACAGCACCATCGTCTGCCCGCGACGGCGGGAGTGACGTACCTGCGTGGAGACGGCCTGAGTCGGGAAGGTCTGGGCGGTCATTGGAGGTCTCTCCCGGCGTTACTTGGTCTTCCAGGGAATGCGGCACTGGCTGTCGGACTTGCCGGTGTTGGTGCCATTGCCGCCACCGTTCGGCAGCGCAGAGTGCGCGTTCTGACTGAAGTTCGACTGCATGCGCATCGCGTAGCTGGTGCGAATCGGCATGATGTACTTGCGCTGATCGGCGAGCGACACGAGCCGGCTCTTGAGCGTCTTCGACTCGGGGTTGTTCGGGTCCTTCTTCCACCCCAGCCACCGCATCTTCTTCGGGCTGCCGGTCTCTTCACCGACCGCCAGGCGAAAGACCATCCAGTTCGCGAACGGAATGTACATTCGGTAGAAGACCGTGAGCTGAATCTGCATCTTCGTCGCGTTGAAGCCCTGCCAGCCGAAGTTCTGCGCCGAGCCCACGCCAGGCGAGGGCAGGCTGAGACCGCCACCGCCGCTCGTGTCAGGTGCGGTCGGGTCGTTGCCGCCGGAAGACTCCGAGTTGCCGCTGCCCTGCCCCTGCGCGTCACGCGGGTCGTCGAAGTTGCCGTCCTGCTTCACCTGGCTGCGCTTCGGGTTGCAGACCACCACCTCGACGAACTTCACGCTGTCTTGCTGGTTGTTCTTCAGGTTGTTCCAGCCCGTGTTGTACGCGCCCGTGCTGTCGGTCTTGTTCGGTGCACCCGCCGAGCTGTTGCGCCCGAGCACCGGCACCAGCACCGCGAGCGCGGCCTTCTCCATCACTTCTTTCTCGCCGCGGTTCAGCGAGCCCGCACGCACCGCCTTGTAGGCCGCGTACTTCGCCATCACGCGCGCGTGGTGCATGAGCCCCAGCTGAAGCAACCCGAGGATCAAGAAGACGAACACCGGCATGATGATGGCCGTCTCGACGACGACCTGGCCCCGCGCTGCACGTGCTCGCATGCGGTGATTGTCTCGTGGAGCGCCACTGCTGGCGAGAGGTGCGGCCAGCTGACCGATGCGGGCAGTTCGTTCCATGATGAGCAGATTGTCGGGGCAGGCGGGCGACGAGACCATCCGTCAGGTGGCCCGTTGCAAACTCGAGTGATTCCAGTGGGTTCCCCTCACTCGACGGCGTCGGGTCCGGCGGCCTCGAAGTCGTCGAAGCCGTCCATCGTCCGCAGGAGCGCGCGCGAGTAGTTGTAGCAGGGGTGTTCCCGTGTGGGGAAATGCTCGGGAATGTTCTCGAGCACCTGGCGGCCTTCGGCGTAGGCGCCGGGCCGGGTGTTCACGATGCCCTTGAACTTGATGATCATCGCGTTGCACTTGCGATCGAGCTCGGGGCGAATCTCTTTCATTCGCGTTCGAGACAGGGTGAGCAGCTCGGCCGGCGCGTCGGGTGTCGCCTCGAGCAGCAGCCAGGCTTCGCGGTAGATCTTCCACGCGCGGAACAAGTTCGCCGCGCCGACCTCTCGAAGCTCCCAGGCCTTCGTTGCCTTCTCGATCTCTCCCTGCGCGCGACGCCGCGCCTCTTCGGCCGACATCTCGGGCACGGGAATGATCTCGACCCAGAGGTTCCAGATCTTCCAGTCTTCGTCGCCGGGCGGGTTCTTCGTGTTGTCGAACACGATCAGGTTTTCGTCGCGCGGCTTGAGCGTCGACGCGGGCAGAATCATCTCGACCTCGCGCGAGTCGACGTCGATGTTGTCGGGCGGAACCGTGCCGAGGTCCTGGCCGTTGAGGTTCAGCGTCACCTCGTCGGTCGAGATGTTCGCGGCCTGGTAGTGGAGCACGCCCACGATGCGGGTCGGCGACGTCGCGGTGAACGTGAACGACTTCTGATCAGGCGTGCGGAAGGTGACGTTGCCCTCGCCGAAGCTGTCTTCGATGAGGGTACCGTCTGCCGCGAAGCTCTTGGGCTCGGGCCGATTCACCTTCGTGCGTGGCCACGCGACGTACCCGGCCAGGCCTACCGTTCCGACGACGAGCAAGGTGCCGAACACGGCAAGCAGCGCACGCGCTGGCCTCGGCAGATCCTGCCAGAGCAGCTGAACGCGGCCCCCGGTCGACTGCTGCAGCTGGCGCCGCATGCGCGCCTTTTCGGCGGCCGTCAGCTCGACGGCTTCGGAGTCTTCCTCTTCCGCCTTCGCAATCGCCCGGGCAGGGCGACGCTCGAGCCCAGCACGTGAAGCACGCTCGGGCCCCGACGCGCGAGGCGCCACGCCGCTGCTCCGCGACTGGCGCTGTGCGAGAGCCTTCGGCTTGGGCACGTCGACGAACATCGTCGAGTCGCCCTGCTCCTCACCGCCGACCTCTCCGGTCGAATCGGGCTCCGCTTCGTCGCCGCCCGTGTCGCTCGGTTCGGCTTCTGGCTCTTCTTCGTCGCCCTCGGCGTTGGTGGCGTCGGGACGTGCGACGGCGGCCAGCTTGCGCGAAGGAATCGGCTTCGATGCGCTCGCGCGCGTGGGCAACCGCGTGGCGTTCGGGTCGTCGTCGGCTGGGGGCTCGTCGGCCGAGTCATCCATCGTGCCTGACGGCGACGGAGCCATCGTCTCGTCGAGCGCCACCTCGAACTTGAAGATCGTGTCGCCGATCATGATCGAGTCGCCGGTCTTCAGCTCCTTCGGCTGCTTGATGGCGGCGTTGTTGAGGCGCGTTCCGTTGGCGCTACCGAGATCTTCGACGAAGTACTTGCCGCCCTTCTCGAACACGCGGGCGTGACTGCGTGACGCGGCGCCGTCTTTGACGACGACGTCGTTGTCCGCCGTGCGGCCGAATCGAGCCTCGTCGGTGAACGAGAACTCCTCGCCGGCGCCAGCGCCTTTCGAGACCTTGAGATGGAAGGCCACGACGCGAGCGAATACGGCCGCGGCGATCAGGTCAAGCCTCGGCTGCCGCTGCGCTCCCTTTCTTTCGACCCACTTGTCCCCGGCGTCGGTTCGTGGCTTGCCGTTCCTTCATGCGCTCCGTGATCGCCGGCCTCGACGTCGTGACCCTTCAACACCGGCCGCAGGTGCCCCCTGACGGCCTCGTCGTGCTCTGCCACGGCTTCGGCGCTCCGGGCACCGATCTCGTCGGGCTCGCCGAAGCCCTCGTCTCGCTCGAGCCTGCCCTCGCCTCGGTTCGGTTCGTGTTCCCCGCGGCGCCGCTCGACCTCGGCAGCCTCGGCTCTGGCGCTTCACGCGCGTGGTGGATGATCGACTTCGACGTCATCGCGAAGCTCAGAACGGCGAGCCCCGACGCGCTGCGTGAGTTCCGCAAGGCCGAGCCCGACGGCATGCCCTCGGCTCGCAAGGCGCTCCACGCGCTGATCGCAGAGGTGATGAACACGTCGGGGCTCGCCTATTCGAAGCTCGTGCTCGGAGGCTTCTCGCAAGGAGCGATGATCACCACAGACCTCGCCTTGCGCCTCGAGGAGGCGCCCGCTGGCCTGGCCGTGCTGTCGGGAACGCTGCTCACCGAGGACGTGTGGCGAAAGAAGGCGACCTCGCGCGCGGGGCTGTCGGTGTTTCAGTCTCACGGGCGCTTCGACGAGGTGC
>JAEUJR010000226.1 GCA_016793585.1 Archangium sp. | reverse complement strand
CGCATGAAGGTGCCGACCTCGTCGGTGTACGCCTTCTGCTCGGGCACGGAGCGAATCCACGCGACGCGCTCGAGGTACTCCTGCTTGATTTTGGCCGCGCTCGCTTCACGCTTGGCCTCGGTCGTCTTCTCTTCCCACTTGCGCATCGTGAAGACGATGGCGACCGCCACGAAAACGATGGCGACGATGATGCCGAAATAGCGCTTCATTCGAGCGTCTGCTCCTTGCGAGGGATGCCGCCTCTTAGGCGGTGCGACCGTTCCCGACAAGCGTGATGGCCGCTTCGGCGAAGTTGGGTGTAGAGGGCGCGCCCATGGCGCTCGTGGTGGGAATCGCAGGCGGAACGGCTTCGGGGAAGACGACGGTCGCGCGCAAGGTGCACGAAGCGCTCGAGACGTCTGGCGTCTCGTTCATCGATCAAGACTCGTACTACCGCGACCTCGGGCACCTCACGCCCGAGGAGCGCCGCGAGATCAACTTCGATCACCCCGACGCCTTCGACACCGAGCTGCTCGTCACCCACCTCAAGGCGCTCAAGGCCGGCAAGGCCATCGAGAAGCCGGTCTACGACTTCGTGGAGTCGACCCGCACGGCCCGCACGACGACGGTGCAGCCGGCCGATCTCATTCTCATCGAGGGCATTCTGGTGCTGCACATGGAGCCCATTCGCAAAGAGCTCGACGTGCGCATCTTCGTGGAGACGGAAGACGACGTGCGCATCATTCGCCGCCTCACGCGTGACATCAAAGAGCGCGGCCGCGACTTCGATCACGTGGTGAGCCAGTACTTCCGGCACGTGCGGCCCATGCACCTGGCCTTCATCGAGCCGTCGAAGCGCTGGGCCGACATCGTGGTGCCGCACGGCGGGAACAACGACATCGCGATCGACATGCTGGTGGGCGCGCTGCGATCGCGGCTCAAGCGCCGCCGCTGATCAGAACGCGAAGACTTCGCCCTCTTCGCACACGTGCACGGGCATCTTCTTCACCTCGCGCTTCAGCACGTCCACGAAGGCGGGCTTCAGGTGGTACAGAATCACCTGGCAGTCCTTGCGATCGAACTTGTTCAGCTCGGCCAGCATCGTCTGGGGCGTGAAGTGGCCTGAGATGTCGGCGAGCGCCTGCAGCGCGTTGGGGAAGCTGGTCTCGAGCAGCAGCACCTTCAGATCCGTCAGGGCGTTGAGCACCTTCCAGAACTTCTCGGTGGGGCCCGTGTCTCCCGACATCGCCATCGACGACTGGCCATCGGAGATCACGAAGCCGCACGACTCGACCGGGTGCGTGACGGGAATCGACTTCACCTTGTACTTGCCGATCTGAATCGTCGCGCCGCTCTTGAACGACTTGAGGCGGAACACGGGCGCCTTCTTCGTCGGAATGCGCGTGAAGTCGGGCCACAGCACGTTGTTGAAGAGGTTCTCGCGCAGGGTGGCGATGCACTCGCTGTTCGCCCAGATGGTGACGGGCTTGTCGCGGCGACCGACGAGCACGTCGGCGAGCAGCGGCAGATCCTTCACGTGATCGAAGTGCGAGTGCGTGAGCAGCACGTCGTCGATCTTCACGAGCTCGTCGAGCGGCATCGTCGACGTCAGCGCGCCAGCGTCGAGCGCCAGCACACCGTCGAGCAGGAAGCAGGTGCTGCGACAACCGGGCAGCTCACCGCCATGAGGGCCCAGCACGGTCAGCTGCACGTCAGAGGTCCCCGAACTTCAGCTTCGCTTCGAGGAAGCGCAGGTAGTCGAAGAGCCGCGCGGTGTCTCGAACGGTGACCCGGTCGCCCGAGAGCTCGATGAGGCCAGACTTCTCGAGGCGGTGGCAGAGGTACCGAATGGCGGGCTCTCCGACGGCGAGCTCGCGCGGCAGATCACGAATCGGGAAGTCGATCTCGATGCCTTCTTCGAGCGGGCGACCGCGCGTCTGGCAGAGCTGCAGCATGTGCTGCACCACGCGGCTGTTGGGGTCCGAAAGAAGCAGCGTCTCGATCTGCGCGTCGGCGTCGGAGAGGCGCTCGGCGAGCTTCTTGATCATGCGAACGGCGATCTCGCTGTTGCCACGAATCATCGCCTCGAACGTCTTGGGGTCGATGACCAGCAGGCGGGCGGCTTCTTCGACGGTCGCCGAGGCGTTGCGCGGCTTGTTCGAGATGATCGCCATCTCGCCGAAGAACTCACCGGGCCCGAGAATCGCGAGCACCTTCTCGACGTCGCGCACCTTCTTCGAGATGCGCACCTTCCCCGACTGAATGACGTACATCTCTTTGCCGGGGTC
>JAEUJR010000186.1 GCA_016793585.1 Archangium sp. | reverse complement strand
TGCGGCCTGCTGCCGCCCGCGGTCCGTCATCTGCACGAGGTCGTAGTACGCGTCCTGGTTGTCTTCGGCCGGCGCGCTCGCGTTCATGGACGTGCCCATGTCCATCCACGAGCCCCAGCCATCGAACAGGTTGCAATAGATGGAGTCGGCCGCGCGCTCGGCCACCGTCGTTCCGTTCGCGATGCGGGCGATCTCGCGAAACGGCCGGCGGGCGAAGAAGGTGCGGGCGTTCTGCGTCGAGCCGAGCACGATGAGCCCACCACCGCGCATGCGCCAGAAGACACCGCCGAGCCAGAACGCGACGAATTCGCGCTCTTCATCGGTGAGCGACGGGTACGGCAACACGGGCCGCGTCCGCGAACGCGCACCCAGACACTGCTGCTGCACGAGCGCCCTCGCCGTGCCCGCCGCGATGGTCTGCGAGATGTGCGCGTCGATGGCGTCGAGCTCGTTCGACAACTGCGTCACCTCGAGGCGCAGCGCCGGCCCGCGGGTCGCGTCGAAGCACGAGGCATCGCTCGTCAGTCGCGAGATGACCGTCTGAAACGCCGCGCGCGCCGCCGTCACCCGCGCGTTTTGCGAGGGCCGTACCTTCCACAGCACGCGCCGCATGGTCGGCACCCAGTCAGCGGGCAACATTCCTTCGGGCGCGGGCACCCGTGCGAGGCCCGCGCCCGCGAGCCCAAGCTGCTGCTCGAGCGTGTTCGTACGCGCGTCGACGTACGAGTTCAGCTGCGACTGGCTCAGCCCTGACGGAATCGTGCTGGCTGACACGAAGCGCTCGGGCTCTTCCAGCTCGAGACACGTCGCGAGGTTCGTCGCGGTCAGGCTCTGCCGAATCGTCGCTTCGTGTTGCTGACAGGTCGTCGAGGCTCCGGCCGCGAGGAGCGAGGTCGCCGGCAGCACGAAGGTCGCGCTCGTCGAGCAGAACACCGGAGCCGGCCACGTCATCGGCGCCGTGCCCGCATCGAGCGTGCGCAGGAACTGGGCCTTCATCTCGGGCGCGAACCACACCGTCACCGTCGGAGTCGTCACGCCCTGCGGCCCGGCCTGCAGTGACTCGAACGTCGACGGCAACTGCACCCATGACGGCATCGCGCCGTTCAGCGCCGTCACCTTCTGCGCAGTGAGCGTCGGGTTCTGCGGCAGCCCGGCATCGAACTCGAACGGCAGCCGACGCTGCGCAGCCGCGAGGCCGGGGAGGAGCACGAGAAGGCAGAGCAGGTTCCGCATGGCGTGGCGCGTCCACCACAGTGTGTGGTGCTGATCCACCACCCTGACCCACGCGTGGCGCGCATTCGAGGCACGGTGCGTTGGCATGACTCGTGGTCTGATGCGGCTCCGAATGGTCCTCCCCCGCCTGTGTCTCGCGCTCGTTGCGCTCGGCCCGCTGTTGGCCCACGCGCAGCAACAGTGCAGCGCTCCACCTGGTCCACGGCCTGCGCCGACCGACATCATCTCTGACACGCGCGTGCTTCGACGCATCGCGCTCACGCTCGAGGGCACCACGCCCGACCTCGCCGAGCTCGAGGCGCTCGCCGCAGAAGCGTCGGCTGAGGCGAGACAGTCGATGCTCCAACAAGCCATCGACCGCCGTCTGCAGTCACCGGCCTTCTACGACCAGATGGTTCGCTTCGGGCACGAGTGGATCAGCATCGGCACGTACACGAAGGGCGCGCAGGGCGACGCGTACCAGGGCGACATGGCGGGCCACCTGTTTCGCTGCAACACGGGCACGGCGCACGCGAACGCGTACTTCCTCAACGACGACCCCGACGCGAACATGCAGAACGTCTGCAAAGAC
>JAEUJR010000184.1 GCA_016793585.1 Archangium sp. | reverse complement strand
GCCGGCAACTCGCTGGCCCAGCCGTACACGCTGCGGTTCCGCACCGCGATCGTGCCTGACACCACGCGGCCGACCATCGTCTCGGTGCTGCCCGCCGACATGGCCACCGGCGTTCGCCCAACCGACCCACTGGTGGTGACGTTCTCGGAGCCGATGGATCCCGCGGCCACGCAGTCGGCGTTCGCGGTCAGCCAGCCCGCTGGTGTCACCGTCACCTACTCGTGGTCGACCGACGGCCGCACCATGACGGCGACGCCCGCAGCCGCGTTCGCCTACGGGCAAGTCGTGCGCTGGCAGATCAACACCAACGCGGCCGACCTGGCGGGCAACCGGCTGCTGTCGCTGCAGACGTTCGCGTACACCGTGCGGCGTTCGTTCACGGTGAGCCTCACGCCGATCGCATACGGAGGCACCGACACGAGCAGCCCCACAGGACTGTTCGTGGGCGATACCCCGGCCAACCAACCGACAATGGGATTCCTCGCCTACCAACTGCCGACCGCCCTCGAGATCCTGAGCGGCACGTTCACGGCGACGCAGAGCCCTGCAAACAGCGCTCCGTTCTCTGATGGAACGACGGCGCTCAACATCGTGGTCGAGGGCGTTCCCTATTCGAGCCCGCTCGACAGCAGCGAGGTGAATGCGTCCGCATTCTGCGTCTCGCAGCCGTCGATGTGCATCACCAACTGCAACTTCTCGATCCCGTTCTCCACGAACACGTCGATGATCACCAACACCATTCCCAGCACCAGCGCGGCCTTCACTCGTTTGCTCAACGCCGGCCTTGCTCAGCCAGGGGGAACGTTCGCGCTCCGGTTCCGTCGCAGGTACCCCTCGTCGAACCTGTGCAGTGCATTCGGCTCCGACAACGACAACGTCGGTGACTACGTGCGCATCTTCGGGCCCAACGACGTCGCGCCGAACAACCCGCCGACGCTGAGCATCACGTACACGGCCCCGTAGCGAGCAGCTCGCAAGCCCTGCACGAAGGGTGCTCGGCGTACTTCACTGCATTGGGAAGACGGCCCTCACAGAGGTGTAGCGAATACCGATGGAGAGACTCTCTGCGACGCCGTCACCGGTCGCATCCAGATCAGACGGCGGAAGAAGCACAATCAACTCGCTCGCCGAGATGGTGCAATCGTGGACCGAATCGAGCGTCGCGATCGTGCTCGCCCCGATTGAGCCGCCCATGCACCCACAGCTTGGGGGCGCGCCAAAGCAGTCACGCGCCACACCTTCGTTTGCGAGGGTGACAAGTGCAGGAACGAGGCGAGTCTGTACCTCGCTTCTTGCAACAGCACCGCCCAGCGTCGCCACGCCGCCAATCACTGACTCAATTCGCGCATTCCTGAGCGGCAGTTCGATCTGTGTACTGCCAATCCTCAGAGGAAGCTCCAGGCTCCCCGACCCTTGCAGATTCGACCCGCTTCGAGTCCCAGACAGCCCAGTGTTGGGGATTGGCACAGACGCGATGGTGAAGGCCGCGCCGCCATCGAGGTGCTTTCGACAGATGGAATCAGCAACACCGTCGCAGGCGGGCGGCATGGCGTTCGCGCCGCGATAGATGCGAAGGGTGGCCGCACCTCCTGACCAATACTCAATGTCCTCCAAAACGATCAGCTCGCCCGTGTCGGTACTCGTTGCCAAACCGTTCCGGAAATCCTCGGCAAACGGGAGGGCAATGAGAAAGGCGGACAACTGATTGTCGACGCCCCCATCGCCAGAGAGGTCGAATCCGATCTGACTGACCTGTGTGGCATTCGCGGGAATCGTCCAGCTCTCGATCACGGAGCCAAGGTGCATCGGCGGGCCGGCATCGAATCCTGCATCCACACCGGCATCGAAGCCTGCGTCCACGCCCGCATCGAAGCCTGCATCCACACCGGCATCGAAGCCTGCATCCACACCGGCATCGAAGCCTGCGTCCACGCCTGCATCGACCCCGCCGTCCACCCCAGCATCAAGTAGCGAATGCCCAGCGTCGACCGCTTCAAGGGAGCAGGTGCCTTCGACACAGGAGAAGCCGCTTGAACATGGGGGCAAGCCCTCGCCGCACCGATCACCAATCTGAGTGGGACACGCCACCAGGCCGACCGCGACCACCGCAACAATGAGACAGCGAATCATGTGACCCCTTGAGGATGCATAGCGTGAATTCGACGTCAGAACAGAGGGGCGCGTTTCACCACCTGGACCAGCCGCGGCTCGCAACGCCTGCACGCAGGCCGACCGCGACGAACGAACTGCGCCCCAACCGGCTCGCTCGCCCCGGCTCCGATGGAACGTGCCTTGCCTTCCAACGCGCTGGCGAGGTCGCCATGCGTTCGAACGTTCTGCTCTGTGCGTCGTGGCCGCGCGTCAGCACCCCACCGATTCCGCCGCCCGCCGACTCCGAGTTCATCACCTCGACCGACGGCACCCGGCTGTACTCGAGCCTCACCGGTGAGCGCCGCCGCGGCATCGTCTGGTTCGTGCTCGGGCCCGAGATCGCCCGGACGCCGCTGCTCCCGAAATGACGAGCGCACTTCACGACGCAGGCTTCGCGACGGCGGTGCTGCACCCGCGGGGCTCGGGCTTCTCCGACGGTCTGCGCGGCCACGTCGACGACTTCTCCCTCATCCTCACCGACAACCAGCGCTTCCTCGAGCGGCTGCAGGCGCGAAGTCCCCGTGTGTTCCTGCTCGGCGCCAGCGCCGGCGGAGCGTTCGCCCTCGAGCTCGCTGCGCAATCATCACCCTCGGCCATCGCAGGGCTCGTGCTCGTGAACCCAGCGTGGAAGCTGCGCACGACGCCCGGCATGACGCCGACGCTCGGTGACTACCTCGCCTTCGCCGCGAACGCGGTGTTCCGGCCCTCGGCCCTCACGGTCGACATGAACAGCAAACCCGAAGGCGTCGAGTTCGAGCCCGATCGTCTCGACGGCCTCGCGCTCCAGGCCACCCGTTCGTCATCAGGTACTTCAGCATGCGGTACCTCATGCAGCAGGGCGCGGAGATGGATCGCTGCGGCGCCAACGTGCTCCTCGTGCAGGGCGCACACGACGCGCTCGTCGACCCGGCCGGCAACGACGAGCTGCTGTCGAGACCCGCGACAGCAGACAAGACGAAGCACGTCGCACCGCAGGGAGGGCACGGGCCAAGCGCGGCGGAGACGAGCGTCGACGTCATCGTGCAGTGGCTGTCGGCGCGCGCGCCGTGACGGCGTCAGTCTGCTACGCACCCGCGCATGGCCGCCTCCTTCCTGACCGAAGCCCACCAGACGTTGAAGCAGCGCGCGTACGAAGCGTTCGTGGCCGTCGACGCCGGCACGCTCTCGCATGGAGACGACGAGCAGCTCGCGCAAGCGGTCGGCGCGCTCGGCTTCTACCCGTACCTGGTGCCGAAGGCCTTCGGCGGCGCGGCCGCGAGCGTCGAGGTGATGTCCATCTGCGTACTGCGTGAAGAGCTCGCCTACCGCAACGCTGCCGCCGACTCGCTCTTCGCGGTGCAGGGGCTCGGTAGTCACCCGGTGCTGCTCGCAGGCTCCGACTCGCAGAAGCAGACGCTGCTCGGGCAGGTCGCGAAAGGAACCGCGCTCTTCGCCTTCGCGCTCACCGAACCCGAGGCGGGCAGTGATGTCGCGGCGCTCTCGACCCGCGCGGTGAAGACGCCGGAGGGGTGGAGGCTGACCGGGCAGAAGCGCTTCATCTCGAACGCAGGCGTCGCCACGCACTACACCGTGTTCGCGCGCACCGGCGAGGGCACCAAAGGCATCTCGGCGTTCGTCGTGCCTGCGACCGCGCCCGGCTTCCGCGTCTCGAAGCAGATGGAGCTCATGGGCGAGCACCCCATCGGCGAGCTCGAGCTGAAGGACTGTCTGGTACCTCACGACGCGCTCCTCGGTGAAGAAGGCGCGGGCATGAAGCTGGCGCTGTCGACGCTCGACGTCTTCCGCAGCACGGTGGGCGCCGCAGCCGTCGGCATGGCCCGTCGCGCGCTCGACGAAGCGCTCTCGTACGTGAAGACGCGCAAGCAGTTCGGCGCCCCGCTCGCGGAGCTGTCGGCCGTGCAGGCGTTGCTCGCCGACTGTGCGGTCGAGCTCGAGGCCTCGCGGCTGCTGGTGCACATGGCGGCGACGACGAAAGACTCGGGCCAGGCGCGCGTCACGTACGAAGCCGCCGTCTGCAAGCTCTTCGCGACCGAGGCCGCCCAGCGCATCATCGATCGCTGTCTGCAGGTGCACGGCGGCAACGGCGTGGTGAAGGGCTTCGCCGTCGAGCGGCTGTACCGTGACGTTCGCGCGCTGCGCATCTACGAGGGCGCGAGTGAAGTGCAACGGCTCGTCATCGCGCGGCACCTGCTGGGCGCGAAGGGCTGATGGACTCGCTGGAGGCCGCGGTTGCTGAGAGTCCGCACGATCCTGCTCCGCTGCTCGTGTGGGCAGACGCGTTGCTCGCGAAGGGCGACGCGCTGGGTGAGTACATCTCGCTCTCGTACGCGCACACGAAGGAGGCCGACCCGTCACGCTTCGTGCGAACGCGCGAGCGGCTGTCGGAGCTGCTCCAGAAGCATCGGTCGGCGTGGCTGCTCGATGCGCAGGTGACCGAGACGCACTGGCGCTGGGGCCTGTTGAGAAAGACGGCGGTGACGGTCGATCAGGAGCAGCTCTTTCAGGCGCAGATGGCTTCGGAGGACGCGGCGCTCACCACGCTGGCACTGATGACGGACGAGCTCAGCCGCGTGCTGACGTCACCTGCGGGCCGCTTCCTCGAAGACGCGGGCATGCAGCTGCCGGTGGGCGTGAGCTCGTTGTCGCCGCTGTACGAGCTGGTCGCGAAGCACCCGCGACTTCGAGGGCTCGCGCTCTCGGTGCCCGGCGCGACGGCGGCGATTCGGTTCGAAGACGCGCCCACCGTTCGGCGGTGGCGGCTCATCGGCGCGCCGCTCGACGCCTCGACGCGACTGCCAGCGAACCTCGAGCGCCTCGAGCTCATCGACACGCCCGTCTTCCCGGGCGCAGAGGAGATGCTCACCGCGCCGGCCCACGCGCTGCAGACGCTCGTACTGGGAGACGAACACCTCGAGATCGAACGCCTGGTGACGCGCCTCTCGCCCACCACGCACCCTGCCCTGCGCACGCTGCGGCTCATCGACGATCTCGCCGACGACGTGCTCATCGCGCTCTCGCAGAGCCCACTGCTCAAGCAACTCGACGAGCTTCAGCTGCACGGGCCCTTCACCGACGTGGGGCTCGACGCCGTCGTGGCCTCCGCTGCCCGCTTCGCGCGTATTCCGAAGCTCGTGTTCAGCGGTGGCGCCGCCTCAGGCTCGCTCAAGCGCATCGCGCACAAACGCCTGCCCCAGCTCGAGCTGCCGCCCCGACGGCCGACCACCGCATGGACCGGTTGGTAATTTCTGCAGGAGGCGCAGACTGGGCGTCGTGGAGTCCTTCGAGCCCTACCCGTCTCTCGCGCTGGCGTTGCTGAGCGGCCTGCTCATCGGCCTCGAGCGGGAGCACTCCAAACCCGTGGGCGAAGAGAAGCGCGGCTTCACCGGCGGCGTGCGCACCTACCCCATCTTCGCGATGCTCGGCGCGACGTCTGCGTTGATGATGGAGAAGGTGGGGCCGCTCCCGTTGTTCGGTGCGGGGCTGGGGCTGAGCCTCTTCCTCGCCATCGGCTACTGGCGCGACGTCGAAGAGGGCCACGTCGGCCTGACGAGCGAAGGCAGCGCGCTGCTCACCTTCTTCCTCGGCGCGCTTGCCACCGCGCAGGTGATTCAGCCCCTGCGCATGCGCATCTTCGTGGTGGCCAGCATCGCGGTCGTCATCACGTTCCTGCTCTCGGCGAAGACCGAGCTGCGCCAGTTCTCGGCCAGGCTGTCTCGCGACGACGTCATCGCGACGCTGAAGTTCCTCATCATCGCCGTCATCGTGTTGCCGCTGCTGCCGAACGAGCCGCTCGGGCCCTATGGCGCGCTCAACCCGTACCGCATCGGTTTCATGGTGCTGCTCATCGCGGGCATCGGCTTCGTCGGCTACGTCGCGATGCGGCTGTTCGGTCACGGCAAGGGGCTGCTCATCACCGGCGCCATCGGTGGGCTCGTCTCGTCGACCGCCGTGACGCTCGCCTCGGCGGCGCGCGCGAAGCAGACGCCTGCCCTCGCGAAGGTGAGCGCCCTGGCCGTCGTCATCGCGAGCACCATCATGTTCGTGCGGGTGCTCATCACCGTGGCCGCGGTGGAGCACTCGATGCTGCCGCGGCTCGCGCTTCCGCTCGGCGTGATGGCCACGGTGAGCCTCGGGGCCGTGGCGTCGATGGCGTTTCGCGATCGCGCCCACCGCGCCGAGACCGGCGAGGTGAAGCTGACCAACCCGTTCGAGCTGCGCAAGGCGTTCCAGTTCGGCGCCTTCTTCGTCTTCATTCTCGTCGCGTCGCGCTGGGCGACCGAGACGTTCGGCAACGCCGGCACCTACCTCGCGGGGCTGCTCGCGGGCCTCACCGACGTCGACGCCATCACGCTCACCATGGCCAACCTGGTGAAGTCGAAGGCGCTCGAGCCCGAGGTCGCCAGCCGCACCATCGTCATCGCGGTCGCCAGCAACACGGTCGTGAAGGGCATCATGGCGGTGGTGCTGGGCGGCTGGCCGTTCGCGCGGCGCATCGTCGAGGTCTCGGCCATCGCACTCGTGCTGGGTCTGGGGCTCGCAATCGCGCTGTGACAGGTCCGGCTGACGGATTGCCCCTGCGGGCGGGTTCGGGGTAGCCACGTCTCATGCGTCGTCATTTCAGGAGCCGCTCATCAGGCTCGCTTTGGGCTCCGTCTCACCTGGTGCCCGGTCTCGTCACGCTGCTCACCCTGCTCGTTCCCCACCTCGCCGACGCCCAGTGCGGCCGGCCAGGAGTGAACAGCTACGCGAACTTCACCTTCCCCAACGGCAGCACGTCGGGCGACACCATCACGTACACGAACGTCGGCATGCTCAGCGGGCAGGCCGTCGACGTGCGGGTGACGCGGCTCTCGACGACGCCTTCGACGGGCTTCACGCACACGCTGCAGGGCATCTCGGGCGCGGCCGTCGTCACTTTCGCCAGCGCGGGAGCTCCCGGCACGCCAGGCACCGCCACGCTGCGACTGCGCTACGAGATCTTCCTCACCGGCACGACGACGCCGGCCATGGGCGACTTCTCGGCCGAGATCGGCGACCTCGATCGCACGACGAACTTCACCGAGCGCATCATTCCCACGCTGGGCGGCCTCACCGCGTACGAGCTCTCGCGCGCCCCGCCGACGACGGTTCAAGCCGGAGCGCGCGCGACCGAGATCGTCTTCAGCGGCACGGCAGACAACGGCGTCGGCTCGGGCGCCGATGACAACGCGGTGGTGCTCACCTTCCGCAACCGTACGTCGTTCGACATCGCGTACGAGGTCGAGCACGACGGCACCACGTTCAACCGCTTCTTCGCGCTCGACGCGTCGCTGCCGAACTTCATCACCACCGCGACGCAGACCGTGTGCGTGCCGGTGACCGACACCGACGCCGACGGCGTTCCGAACCTCATCGACGTCGACGACGACGGTGACGGGCTCGACGACGCGCTCGAGGGCTCCACCGACGTCGATGGTGACGGCATTCCGAACGTCATCGATCTCGACTCCGACGGCGACGGCATCAGCGACACGCTCGAAGCAGGCGGAGCCGACACCAACGTCGACGGGCGCCTCGACGGCTGTCCTCCCGTGCAGGCGAACGGTCGCTGCACCTCAGGCGGCATCGCCACGCCGCGCTCCACCGATGGCGACGGCCGCCCCGACTTCCTCGACGCCGACTCCGATGACGACGGCATTCCCGACGCGCGGGAGTACGGCTACGCCGACACGAACGGTGATGGGCGTGTCGACTCGGCGCTCGACGCGAACAACGACGGCTTCCTCGACGCGCCCCGAATGAGCGGCGTGAACACCGACGGCGACCTCTTCGCCGACCACCTCGACACCGACAGCGACGCCGACGGCGTGAGCGACTTCATCGAGGCCTTCGACACCAACAACGACGGCACGGCCGATCGCATGAAGGCGAACGCCGACTCCGACGGAGACGGCATCGACAACGCGTTCGACGTGACGTGCACGGGCGCCGGCGTTCCCACCGGGTGCGCGAGCGCGGGCGTCGGCATCACCTCTCCCCTCTCGGCGGCCCGCAACCGTGATGGCGACGCGCTGCCCAACTGGCAAGACACGTGCGCCGATGGCTACCTGCGCGGCGGCGAAGCGTGTGACGACGGCAACGGCCAGAACGGAGACGGCTGTAACTCGATGTGCGTGCTCGAGCCCGGCTTCTCGTGCACCGGCACCACGCCGACGCGCTGCACGCAGGTGACGGCGCCGACGATTCAGACGCCCGCGCAGAACGCCACCGTCGGGCCGAACCCGTCACTCTCGGGAACCGGCCTGCCCGGCGCGCTCGTCACCGTCACCCGCACCGGCGGCGCCAGCGTCTGCACCGCGACCGTCAACGCAGGCGGCAACTGGAGCTGCAGCTCGGTGCTCGGCAACGGCATGTACACGGTGACCGCGACGCAGACGCTCAACATGGTCACCGGCCCTGCCAGCGCCACACGCACCTTCACCGTGTCGGGCACCCTGCCCAGCGTCGTCATCTCGATGCCGCCCGCCATCAACGCGATGAACGCGGCGACCTACGTGGTGAGCGGCACCTGCACCACCAGCGCCGGCAACGTCTCGCTCACCGTCGGCTCCATCATGGCCACGGCGCCCTGCACGGCGGGCACGTTCACCAGCACCGTCAACGTCACGACGCTTCCCGACGCGCCGCAAGTGAGCATCTCGGGCTCGCAGACCAACTCGAGTGGCACCGTCGTCGACACGAAGTACGCGCTCAAAGACACCGTCGTTCCCGCCGCGCCCGTCATCACCTCGCCTGCGAGCATGAGCCGCACGACCGACACGCGGCCCGCCATCACGGGCACGGCCGAGGCCGGAGCCACCGTCACCGTCACCATCGACGGCAGCGTCGCCGGCACTGCGACGGCCGATGGCAACGGCGCGTGGACGTTCACTGCGGCGAATCCGCTCCCGCTCGGCATGAACACCGTGAGCGCGACGCAGACCGACGTCGCCGGCAACACCGGCCCCTCGAGCCCGACGACGACGTTCTTCATCGAGGCGGCGAACCCGCCGCCCGTCATCACCACCCCGCGAGACGGCGCCATGCTCTCGACGCGCTCGCCCCCCATCGGCGGCACCGCGAGCCCGAACGTCACCATCACCGTGAAGCTCAACGGCATGGTCGTCGGCACCACCATGTCGAACGCACAGGGGCAGTGGTCGTTCACGCCCTCGACGCCGCTGATGCCCGGCACGTACACGGCCGTCGCCACCGCCACCAACGTCACCGGCAACGTGAGCGCGAACAGCAACACGGTCGTCTTTACCATCGCCGCGGGCATGACCGACGCGCCCACCGTCACCGTGCCCGCCAACGGCGCGCTCACGAAAGACAACACGCCCGACGTGCAGGGCACGGCGACTCCGGGCGCCACCGTCACCGTCATCATCGACGGGCAGGACGTGGGCACGACGACGGCCGACGGCACGGGCGCGTGGGCGTTCTCCACCACCACGCCGCTGGCCGAGGGGCCGCACGACGTTCGCGCGCGTCAGAGCGTGAACGGCACCACCAGCGGCGACAGCGCCTCGAACCGCTTCACGGTCGACACCATGGGCCCGCCGACGACGCTGAAGGTCGACCCGACCGACACCTTCGAGGGCACACGCGTCACCGCGACGGGTGTCACCGAGCCCAACGCCACCATCACCGTCTTCGTGAACGACACGGCCGTCGGCACCACGATGGCCGACGGCGCCGGCTTGTGGACGTTGCCGATTCCCCCCGCGTCACTGCCCATCGGCGAGTTCCAGGTGGCGGCGCAGGCGACCGACGCGGCGGGCAACATGGGCCCGAAGACGCAGGCCGTCGCCCTCATCATTCGTCGCGTGAATCAGCAGTGGGGCGGTGGCGGCATCGGCGGCGGCAATGGCTGCTCGAGCGCTCCGGGACTCATGCTCCTGGCCGTGGCGGGGCTGCTCGCGCGGCGTCGGCGCGCTCTTTGAGTTCACGGCGCTGCCCGAGGAACATCACGAAGAGGTTGACGATCAACATCACGTTCGCGAGCGCGCCGAACACGTAGCGCGACTCGGGCCACGTCACCGCAGCGATGGCCATCGCGCCAAAGCCCACCGACGTCGGCCACACCTCTTTCACGAGCACCGACGCGACGGCCCCGCTGATGAGGCCCCAGTAGGCGAGCAGCACCGGCACCACGTGACCGCCGATGCCGCCGAGGCCGTAGCGCAGGTAGAGCAGCCCGCACGCCTGCACGACGAGCGCGAAGTACAAGATGTGCGCGATCTTCTCGTTGAGCGGCGTGCGACGTGAGGGCGGCGTCTTTCGCACCATGATGAACAACGTGAGAATGCTGAGCACCGAGATGGGCACCGCGCCGAGCGTCTCGTCGTACTGCGGGTTCGCCCGGTAGAAGAACAGGCCGACGATGGGCGCCGACGACCAGATGACGCCGAGCATCGCGGCCGTCACCATGCGCATGAAGCTGCCGGTGAGCGGGTCGAGCGACTCCGCCAGGCGGTGAAGGCGCTCGAGCTCACGCGCACGATCGAGCTCGGCGTTCTGCGCAGCGGCCACCGCGTCGAGCAGCTCCTTCGGGGCCGGGTCGAGATCGGCGAGCAACGTCTGCGCGGCGCGCACCGAGCCGTGCGCGAGCTCGAAGCGGATCATCTCGGTGGTGATGCGCGAGAGGGCGCGTCGCGCGTCGGGGTTGTCGGCCCAGACACGCAGCGCCTGCTGCAGGCCGAAGCGGCACTCCGAGAACAGCCGGCCCACCTGCACGGCGTCGGGCGAAGCGGCGGTGACGAGCTTCGAGAACTCCGCGGCGCGCGCTTCTGACTGCTCGACCAGCTCGCGTGAGCCCTGGTGTTCGAGGAACTGCTCCAGCGCCTGACGCACCTCGAGCGCGCTCTCGGGCCGCGCCTCGGGAGCGCGCGCCATGCAGCGGCGAATCAGCTCGGCCAGCTCTCCCGGTACGTCGGCGGGCAAGGTCGGCGTCGAGCGCAAGACGCTCTCGAACATCTCGGGCGTCGAGGGGCGCAGGTGCGGCGGCTTGCCCGTCACCACCTCGTGGAGGATCGCGCCGAGCAGGTACACGTCGGTGCGGCCCGAGAGCTTCGCGCCCTCGCCACCCACCATCTCGGGCGCCATGTACGCGGGCGTGCCGGCGAACTGGGTGGTGGGCCCCGCTGCCGTCGCGATGCCCCAGTCGACCAGGTACACCTCACCGAAGCGGCCGAGCATGACGTTGTCGGGCTTGAGGTCGCGATGCACCACGCCGCGCGAGTTGGCGAAGTGCACCGCGTTGCAGAGCTGCATGGCGATGCGCAGGTGCGACTCGAGGCGCGTGCGGCCGGGCGCGTAGGTCTCGAGGTCGGCGTCTGGCGCGAGCAGCTTTCCCCACGTGACGCCTTCGATGCGCTTCATCACGACGAAGGGCTTGCCGTCGGCGCCGAGCGACAACGCGTAGATGGGGAGAATGCCCGGGTGCTCGAGCGAGCCGGCGAGCCACGCCTCGGCGAGCAGCGCTTCGGCGTCGTGCACCGAGCTGCTCGGCTTGAGCATCTTCACCGCGACGGGGCGATCGAGGCTCACCTGGCGCGCGAGCTTCACCACGCCCATGCCGCCCTGCCCGAGCACCGACTCTTCGACGTACGCGCGCGCGTCGTGCGTGAGCCCCTGCAGCACCTCGAGCGCCCGCTGCCCCGACTTGACCTCTTGCGGCGGCTCGACCGTGGAGCGTGGATTTCGCAGCACCGTCTTCGCGTCGTCGGCGTTGATGGTCGCGAGCAGCTGCGAGACGCGCTCCGAGATGTCCGAGTCACCTTTCATGCGCAGGCCGGAGCGTAGCTTGCGGTCTTCGGGCCCGCCTGAAATGAGCGGGTCCATGCGCGTCGTTCTGTTCCTCTCGGTGCTGGTGGGCTGTGGGCGGCCGGCGGTCGTCTTCGATGGTGGGGTTCGCACCGATGCGGGTGCTCCGACGTTGCGCTCGTGCCCCACGAGCGGCGCGGGCGCGATGGAAGGCGACGTCTGCTTCGTGCTCACGCCTGCCGAGACGGGCCTGCCTGCGTCCGGTGGTGGAGCGACGGTCGATCAGTACGCGCTGCGTCCGCCGATGAACGCGCGTGGCGTGTTGATGGTCTTCTTCAACGGGAGCGGTGGCTCTCCTCGCGCGGGCATCGGGAGCGCGGCCGGCAGCTTCTACGGTGTCGCGCGGGCGCAGGGCCTGCACGTGCTCGCGGTGAGCTACGTGAGCGGGCAGGCGGTGGGTGCGCTGTGCAATGGCAATGATGGGTGTTTCGAGCCAACGCGCGCGACGATTCTCACGGGAGAGCCGCAGGCCGGCGCGGCGAACGTGCTCAACGACGTGACGACCGACGAAGGCGCGTTCGAGCGAGTCGCAGCGGCGCTGGTGACGTTGAGCGCGCTGGATCCGCAAGGTGGGTGGAGCGCGTTCTTCGATCGCTCGAAGCTGCCCGACGCCGAGGCGGCGATTCGCTGGGAGAAGGTGTTCGTCGCGGGGCACTCGCAGGGTGGCGGTCACGCGGCGCTCATCGGCAAGCGGCAGTCGGTGGGGCGCGTGGTGATGCTGGCGTCTCCGTGTGACGGCGTCGGCAATGCGGTCGCGACGTGGCTCGCGAGTCCGGCCGGGTACGCGACGAATCCGTCGACGAAGTTCTTCGGGCTCGCGTCGCTGGGTGACCCCACGTGTCCGCGCGCGCCCGACGCGTGGACTGCGCTGGGCATGCCGACGACGGCGCAGACGCGGAACGCTCCGGTGTGCGCGGGAGAGACGGCGCATGGCGCACCGATCGGCTGTCAGAGCAACGCCGCCGCGTGGGCTGAGCTGCTGAAGCCTTGAGTCGTCGCGCGCTGCGCGTTGCTTCGGCAGCGAGCCGACTCGCCGCTCTCGCGCAGCGGGATGCAGGCCTCCCGCACCGCCTTGCAGCACTCGCGCATCAGGTTGCAGGCCTCGGGCACCGACTCGCCGCTCTCGCGCAGCGGGATGGGGAGAACGCGCACCGGACTGCAGGCCTCCCGCACCGTCTTGCAGTGCTCGCGCATCAGGGTGCAGGTCTCGGGCACCGACCTGCAGGTCTCGCGCACCGACTTGCAGATCTCGCGCACCGACTTGCAGGTCTCGCGAAGCCAACCTGCAGGTCTCGCGAAGCCAACCTGCAGGTCTCGCGAAGCCAACTTGCAGGTCTCGCGAAGCCTGAAGTGCCTTTCAGTCAGAAGGCTGTGTCGCGAGCACCGGAAGCACGAGCGCCATCGCGAGCGCCTCGTCCTCGACGTTGCTCCCCTTCAGATGCCCGTACGCCCAGTGTCTCTCTTTGGAGAGGACCCCGAACAACTCGAGCTGAAGCACCATCTCTCCGCAGCGAATCGTGATGGCGTTGGCGTCGGCCTGGAGCTCGTCTCGAACCGAAATGCTCCGGCCGTCGCTCAGCGCAAAATCGGAGCGCGGCCACAACGCGAACTCCGTCGTGCAGGAGAGCCGCGGCACCTCTGCGTGGTCGAACACCGTCAGGTCGAACCTGCGCCCGAACGGCAAGCGCTCACGCAGGCGCGCCTTCATCACCCTGCTCTCGTCGAACAGCTCGACCTTGAGGCCCCACGCGAACCGCTGCACCACCTGGTACCGCTCGCGCCGTTGAACATCGAACACGCGCGAGCTGCACCCCTGCGTCCACCAGTGCAGCTGCCTGAGGCTGAAGTCGACCTCAGCCAACGGTGACCGAGTCCCACTCCACGCCCTTTTTCTGGGCCGCGGCGGCGAGCTGGGCGTCGAGCGACGACAACATCGTGCGATTGCCGTCCTGCGTGTAGCTCGCGAGTGACTTCGCGCAGCCGGGCACGCGCTCGAGGAACTGCTGGAGCACGTCGCCCTCGAGCGACTTGGCGTACATGCCGTAGTTCAGCTTCTCGAGGTACAGCGCGTTCATCACCTGCTCGAACTGGCCGCCGATGGGCACCGAGAGCATCGGCTTGTGCAGGTACACGGCCTCGCTCATGAGCGTGTAGCCACCGCCACCGACGACGCCGCGGCACGTGCGCAGATCGTCGATGAAGCCGGCTTCAGAGAACGGGCGGAACAGCAGGTTGCCCTCGCGCACGTCGGAGGTGATGTCGCGGCGGTAGCCGTAGATGCGGCACTCGCGCCCCGAGCGCTTCAGGTCGTCGATGAGCTGCGTGTTGCTCGTCATCGTCTGGTACACGAGCAGGTGTTCGCCCTGCTCGCTCTTCGCGCCGAGAATCTCGGGCCGCAGAATCGACGGCACCAGCGACGTGCGCTCCTTTCGAATGCGCGGGTAGAAGAACGTCGTCACCAGGTAGTGGAAACAGCCCGGCGCCTTCGACTTCACGATGCCGCGGGTGAGCTCGAAGCTGTCTTCGTGACCGGCGAGCAGCTCGGGCTCGTGCTCGCAGCGGTTGATGATCTGCATGTTGTCGACGCTGATCACCGGCAGGCGGTGGTTGCGGCCGTAGAGGTAGCTGAACGATTCGAAGTCGCTGATGACGACGTCGGGCTCGAAGGAGTCGACGAGCTCGAAGTACTTCTTCACGTTCTGCGGCCAGCCGGTGATCGCGCCCTTCAGGTTGCCGAGCAGCGTCTGCCACTTCGAGACGGAGTTGCCCTCGTAGCTGATGGTGAAGCCCCAGATGTTGTGCACGTTCTCGAAGCGCTTGGCGAGGTAGTCACGCGCGCGGCCCGACACGACGATGTGCACGTCGTGGTACTTCGTGAGGTGCTCGAGCACGACCCGCGAGCGCGTTGCGTGCCCCATGCCTTCACCGACGACGCCGTAGAGGATCTTCATGTGGTGGCTCTCCCTGAGTGTGCGAGCGTAGCGAGTTGCACGAGGAAGGCCCGCGCGGAAATGCGCGGGTGGTGGCGTGGGTTCGACGTGGGTTGCGCAAGGTTCTGCGCACGGGGTGCGCATGGTGGAGGAGTCGGTCGGCAAGCGGCTGCTGCGCTCGGTGGGCCTGGGGCTCGTCGCCGCGCTCGCGATCGCCGCCGTGGTGTTGCTCGTGCTCGCCGTCGTGCGGCTGAACGTCGACTGCACGGGCCTGGGCGCTGAGGAGTGCAACTTCGAGAAGGCGCTCGCGTCGGGCATCGCGCGGCTGCAGGCGTTCGCCGCGCTCGGCATGGGCGTTCTCGCAGGAGGAATGTTCCTGTTCCTGCGTCGCTCACGTTCCTGAGGAGCGGCGGGCCAGCACGAGGTGCGTCGTGCCAGACAGCCGCGGGTACCGCTCGAACTCGGAGCGAAGCGCGGCACGGCAGGCGACGACGTCGGGCACCGCGTTCATCCACCCGGCGAAGACGTGCTCCACCCAGGCCGAGAGCAACTCGGGAGCACCTTCCACCACCGCCGACTCCAGCTGCTCGACCGCCTCGACCTGAAACCAGGGCGCAAGCAACGCGAGCGCGTGTTCGACGGTTGCAAAGCGGAGCGCACCGGGAGCGCCATCTGGGCGGCGCGGGAACGTGACGAAGCGCTCGATGACGGCGCGCGGAACGGACCACCATTGGGCGGAAGCCCAGGTCGCGAAGACGAACGGAGCTCCCGGCCGCAGCGTGTGGGCAATCGCCGCGAGCGCTGCCGACGGCTCGGGCATCGACGCGAGGCTCCAGCGTGCGAGCGCCGCATCGAACCGATGGGTCGACTGAAAGGCCTCTGCCGTCGAGACCTCCCAGGAGAGGCCTTCGACAGTCTGTGCTCGAGCGCGCGCAATCGCCGCCGCATCGGGGTCGAATCCGTGCACCGAACCACCGGGCTGCACGCGCTTCAGCGCCGCGCGCGCCACCACGCCGTCGCCACAGCCGACATCGACGACCGACTGCCCCGCGCGAAGCCCCGCCAGCGTGAGCATGCGCTCGGTGACGTGCGCGGTGAGTCGTGCCTCCAGCCCGGCGAAATCGAACACGCCGTGAGAGTGACACGACACGTCAGCGCCCGCAGCCGGGTCTTGGGCCGCGCACATTCTCGGATACCTTGCGCCGCCATGACGCTCGACCCGAACAACCTGCCCGAGTCGCTCAACCTCGCTGAGGCGTTCCTGTTTCAGCAGGCCGCGAAGCAGCCGAACGCACCCGCCATCTATTTCGAGGAGCAGGTCATTACCTACGGCCAGCTCGCGGAGCAGACCAACCGCGCGACCGCGCTCTACAAGAAGCTCGGCCTCGAGCAGGAGCAGCGGGTGTTGTTGATGCTCCCCGACGTGCCGCAGTTCGCGTCGGCGTGGCTGGGCGTGGTGAAGGCCGGCGGTGTGGTCAGCGCGGTGAACCCGGGGCTGAAGGCAGAAGAGGTCGAGTACTACGTCAACTACACGCGGGCGAAGATCGTCGTGGTCGATGACGTGACGGCGCCGACCATCGATGCGCTGCGCTCGAAGCTGCCGCACCTGAAGCACGTGGTCGTCGTTGGGAGCCCAGGCCAGCACCTCTCGTACGACGCCGAGCTCGCGAAGGTGACTCCAGACACTTCGTTCGCGCCGACGCATCGCGACGACACCTGCGTCTGGCTATACACGTCTGGCTCGACGGGCTTCCCCAAGGGCGCCGTGCACAAACAGCACGACTTCATCTTCAACGCGCTCAACTACGGCCTGCCGGTCATTGGCTACACGAACAAGGATGTCTGTCTTTCCGTGCCGCGACTTGCGTTCGGGTACGCGCTCGGGAGCAACCTGCTCTTCCCGCTCATGGCTGGCGCGGCGACGGTGTTGTTCAAGGAAAAGCCGGCGCCGGAGAAGTTGTTCGAGTTGATCAAGAAGCACCGCCCGACCGTGCTGACGGCCGTGCCGACCTCGCTCAATCAAATGCTCAACCACGACGGCGTGGAGCAGGTCGACTTCTCGTCCTTCCGGCTCGCGATCAGCGCGGGAGAGGCGTTGCCCGCAGAGCTGTACTCGCGATGGAAGAAGCGAACGGGCGTCGAGATTCTCGACGGCATCGGCTCGGCCGAGATGTTCCACATCTTCATCACCAACCGACTGGGAGACGTGAAGCTGGGCTCGCTCGGGCGCGTGGTGAATGGCTATCGCGCGAAGGTATGTGACGACGAAGGGCGGGAGTTGCCGCGAGGTGATGTGGGAACGCTCTGGGTGTCGGGCGACTCGATGGCGCTGGAGTATTGGCAGAACCACGAGAAGTCGAAGTTGACGTTCCGTGGTGACTGGTGCGTGTCGGCCGACAAGTTCCAGCAGGACGACGAGGGGTACTTCTTCTTCTGCGGACGCGGCGACGACATGTTGAAGGTGGGCGGCAAGTGGCTGTCGCCGGTGGAGGTCGAGAACGCGTTGCTCCAACACGCGGCGGTGCGCGAGGCGGCAGTGATTGGCTTCAAAGATGCGGACGGGCTCGAGAAGCCGAAGGCCTTCGTCGCGCTCAATGCTGGTCAGATTGGGACAGATGCGCTCGCCGAGGCGCTGAAGGCGCACGTGCGTGATTCGCTCGCGCCGTTCAAGGCTCCGCGGCAGGTGGTGTTCGTCGATGCGCTGCCGAGGAGCGATCGCGGCAAGGTGCTGAAGAGCGCCCTGCGCGAGTGATCACGGCACGTACGGCTGCGGGCCGTAGAGCGTGACCTCGAGCCGATCGGGCAGAGGCGTCAGCTTCAACTTCACGCCGACCCTGCCGTTGTCGAGCCGCGTCGGGCGAACGCCGATCATGCTGAGCGCCTGGCCGCAGGGCGGTGGCGTGATGCCGTAGCCGGGGTCGAAGACCTGCGGTTTCCAGGTGAGCCAGACGTCGGTGGGCGTGGTGGGCGCGAAGTCGAAGCGGAGCCGCGCGAGCTTCGTGTCGACCACCGGGTGCGTCGTCAGGCCGTTCGCTTGCACGAGCGTCGCGTCGAGCGCGGCCGCGTCACCGGAGTCGACCTCGAACTCGACACACTCGGTGGTGCAGTTGGTGATCCAGGCGGCAGGGCGCAGCTCACTGCGCGGGGCGAACAGGAACGCGAGCGCATAGCCGGGCAGCTGGTGGTGACGGAACTGAAACGCGCTCACCGCGACGCGCAGCGGAAGGTCGACGAACCAACCCAGCCCGCTGAGGGTGACGATGAACGTGGTGACGAGGAGTGCCC
>JAEUJR010000182.1 GCA_016793585.1 Archangium sp. | reverse complement strand
CGCGAGAACGATCAGCTCAAGCTCGAGCTCGCCACGCTGAAAGGGCCGCAGAAGCTCGAGGCCGTCGCGCGCACGAAGCTGGGCATGGTGCCGCCGTCTCCGGCGCTCGTCTTCCACGTCAAGAAGTGACCCCTTCATGCGCGACCTGAAGAACCACCAGCCCTCCGTCGAAGCGCCCGGCAAGTGGATGCGGGTGCGTGTGTCGCTCGTGGGCTTCGTCTTCGTGGCGCTGCTCGGCGGCATGTTCGCGCGCGCGGTGAACCTGCAGATTCACCAGGGCAACCGGCTGCAGGGCATGGCGCAGGACCAGTACCTGCGCGAGCTCGAGATTCCCGCGCGGCGTGGCGACATCTTCGACCGCCGTGGAACGCCGCTCGCGCAGAGCGTCGACGTCGACTCCATCTGGGTCGACCCGTCGATGCTGCCCGACGCGCGCGACACCGCGAAGAAGCTCTCGAAGATTCTCAACGTCGAGTCGAAGGAGCTGCTCGAGCGCATGCAGAAGGGCCGCCGCTTCGTCTGGGTGAAGCGGCAGGTCACGCAGACCGAGGTCGAGAAGGTGAAGGCGCTCAACCTGCCTGGCTTCGGCTTCACCAAGGAGCCGCGCCGCTTTTACCCGCAGCGCGAGCTCGCCGCGCACGTCATCGGCCTCGTCGGCACCGACTCGCACGGCCTCGATGGGCTCGAGCTCTCGTTCGAAGACGAGCTCTCGGGAGACAAGGCCAAGCGCGCCTCGGTGCGCGACGCCAAGGGCCGCAAGGTGCTCACCAACGGCGTCGAGAATCCGCTGTCTCGTCAGGGCGCGGCGGTGACGCTCACCATCGATCGCCAGCTGCAGTACGTGACCGAGAAGGCGCTCGTGAAGGCCGTCGACGACGCGAAGGCGATCGCCGGCATGGCCGTGGTGCTCGACCCGAAGACGGGCGAGATCCTCGCGGTCGCCAACGCGCCGCGCTTCAACCCCAACGCGCCGCAGGGCGCGAGCGCCGACGTCTTCCGCAACCGCGCCGTCACCGACGCCTTCGAGCCCGGCTCGACGTTCAAGGCCTTCGTCGTCGCCCGTGCGCTGGAAGACGGCGTCATCACCCCGGCGTCGACCTTCGACTGTGAGAAGGGCCGCATGGCCATCGGCCGGCACGTCATTCACGACACGCACCCCAGCGCCGTGCTCGACGTGAAGGGCATTCTGCAGGTGTCGTCGAACATCTGCGCCGCGAAGATCGGCCAGAAGCTCGGCCGTGAGCGCCTCGTCGAGAACTACCAGCAGTTCGGGTTCGCGGAGCGCTCGGGCCTCGGGCTGCCCGGTGAAGCGAAGGGCGTCATTCCGTTCCCCCGCGCCGAGATCTCGCTGGCGACGCAGAGCTTCGGGCAGGGCCTGACCGCGTCTCCGCTGCAGGCCGCGGCCGCGTTCGGAGCGCTCGCCAACCGTGGCGTGCTGATGAAGCCGTACCTCGTCTCGAAGGTCGTCGACTCCGACGGGCTGGTGCTGCTCGACAACAAGCCGACCGAGGTGCGGCGCGTGGTGAGCGAGAAGACCGCGCGCACCGTCGTCGAGATGCTCGAGAGCGTGGTCGAGAAGGGCGGCACGGCTCCCAAGGCGCGCATGGACGCGTACCGGGTGGCGGGCAAGACGGGCACGGCGCAGAAGGCCGACCCGGTCGCGCGCGGCTACTCCGACAAACACTTCGCGAGCTTCATCGGCATGGTGCCCGCCGAAGATCCGCGGGTCGTCATCGCCATCTTCATCGACGAGCCGAAGACCGACATCTACGGCGGCCTCGTCGCGGCGCCCGCGTTCAAGGAGATCGCCGAAGTGGCGATGCCGCACCTCGCGGTGCCTCCGTCGCGCGTCGTGCCCGTGCAGGAAGTCGCAGCAAAACCAGAACCGGCGCCGAAGCCCGAAAAGTCCGCGGT
>JAEUJR010000128.1 GCA_016793585.1 Archangium sp. | reverse complement strand
CGGCGTCGGAGGGCTGCTGCTGCGCGCGGTGCTCTTGCGCACGCAGAAGGAGCCGGGCCTGCGGTTCCTCGAGAACTTTCTCGGCGGAGCCATCGCCGCCGTCACCGCGTGGTTCGCGACGTTGGTCTGGCCCGGGCACTCGCGTGACGTGCTCGTGCTCGCGGTGGTGATTCCCTTGTTGCCGGGCATGGTGCTGACGACGGGGCTGGCGGAGATCACCTTCAAGAACCTGGTCTCGGGCACGGCGCGGCTCGTCGACGCGGCGGTGACGTTGTTGTCGCTCGTGTTCGGCATCGCGTTGGCGCTCACCTTCGAGCAATGGACCGGGGTGCGCCCCGAGCCGGCGGGCGTGCTCGAGCAGGCGTCGTGGTGGTGGCAGGTCGTCGCCATCGTCGTCGCGTCGGCGTCGTTCGGCGTCTCGCTCGGGTTGCCGAAAGAGAAGCTGCGCATCGCCATCGCGTCGGGCGCGGTGGTGTGGCTCTCACAGCTGGCGTTGCGAACGTGGCCTGCGTCGTCGGCCGCGTTCCTCTCGGCGCTGGTGCTCGCGGCGGCAGCGAACGGCTACGCCCGCACGACGCGGAGACCCGCGCAGCTCTTTCTTCTGCCGGGGCTGCTGCTGCTGGTGCCGGGCTCGTTCGGCTTTCGCAGCTTCGATGCGCTGCTGCGCGGCGACTACACCCAGGGTGCCAGTCAGGCCGTCGACATGTTCACCCTCGCGGGCGCGCTCGTGATGGGGCTGCTCGTCGCGAACGTCATCGTGCCGCCCCGGAAGATTCTCTGAATGTTCGTCAGAACGTCACGCGCGGTGCAGGTGCTCGGGTGCCTCGTGGCGGTGGTGACGGTGTTCGTGCCCTGGCACACCGTGCAGGAGGTCGACTGGCCGTGTCTTGCCGCCGACTGTCACGGCACGTCGACGGTGCGGCAGGCGAAGACGTGCGTGGGCCTCGACCACTTCGCGGCCGTCGAGGTCGCGTTGGTCATCGGCGCGTTCGTCGCGGCGCTCGGGCTGCTGCTGTTCGCGCTCGGCCGCACGGGGTGGCGCTCCATCGTGGCGGCGCTGGTGGGGGGCGTGCTGCAGGCCCTCGCGTTCTTCTGGGCCGAGGTCTCGTCGGGCTTGTCACACCTGTTCGCGAACCTGACGCTGGGCCCCGGAGGAGGCGCGTTCATTGGCGCCGGAGCGCTGCTGGTGTCGAGCAGCCTCATCGCTGTCATTCGAGCCATCGTGCAATTGGTGCGCGTTCGTCGCGCCGGTTGATTCGAATCAGCCGACGCAGTGCGTGCATTTCCCGGCTGCGTGCTATCCCTTCCTCGTGTCGTCTTCGCTCGTCACCGGCTTGTTGGGCATCGCGTTCGGCATGCGCCACGCCGTCGAGCCTGATCATCTCGCCGCGGTCTCGACGCTGGCGACCGAGCAGAAGAACGCGCGGGCTGGGCTCTGGGTTGGCGCGTTGTGGGGCGTGGGGCATTCGTTGTCGCTGCTCGTCGTCGGCGGAACGCTCGCGCTGGTCGGTGAGCAGATGCCCGAACGTGTCGCGGCTGGCTTCGAGCTGCTCGTCGCGGTGATGATCGTCGGCCTGGGTCTTCGCGCGCTGCGCCGCTCGTACCTCGAAGGCCGCGTCGGCACGCCATCGACGCACACGCATGGCGGCGTCGAGCACACGCACGAAGCACCGGTCGAGCACGTGCACGTTCGTTCGTGGACGTTCGCGACCCGCCCGTTGCTGGTCGGGGTGCTGCACGGGCTGGCAGGCAGTGGAGCGCTCACGGCGCTGGTGGTGGCCGAGCTCCCGACGGTGGGCGAACGGCTCGGCTACATCGCGCTGTTTGGAGCCGGCTCGGTCGTCGGCATGGCGCTGCTGACGGGCCTCGCTGGCGTTCCGTTGATGCGGCTCGCGCGTGCGCCGAAGGTGGCCGCGGGGCTGCTCGCGGTCGCGGGTTTGCTTTCGGTGGGCGTCGGCCTGTGGTGGGGCGCGTCGTCGATGCAGCACCTGCTCTCGCTGAGCTGACCGTGTCGACGACTCGCGCGAGGCCACTGCGTGAAGCTGCTCCGTGGTTCGCGTTCGCGCTCCTCGTCTGGAGCGTGGGCCTTGGGCTTCAACGAGCTCGACCCACGAGCGCGCCCGTCGAGCTCGCCGGCTGGCAGGGCTCGTTTCGTGACGTCGACGACGCCGAGCAACGCACCTTCCGTCACCTGCGCGAGGCGCTGCCCGAACTCGAGCGGGTGCGCGTCGAGACTGGCGCCTGGCCCGAACCACCGCAGCTCGTCTCGCAGGGCATCGAGCCGTTCCGGGAAGACGAGCGCGCCGTGCCGCGAACGTGGGTGCTGCGCCGGCACGGCGTTTACGCGAGCTACGTCGGCGTTCCGGCGAGCGGCTCGTCGGCGTTGCGCTGGCTCGTGCTGTTCATCGAGCCGAGCACGAAGGAGCCCGCTCCACCCGAAGACGAAGAGCACCAGACGATGGCCGATGGCGTTCCGGTGCACGTGACGGTGTGGTCACAGGCGAACGACGCGGAAGCCGTGCCCGACGAGGTCCTCGCGTTTCCCGCAGCGCAGGGCTGGCTGCAGCGCCTCGGCCGCTGAATCGCTGGTGTCACGTCGCCGCTCTGGCGTGGCGCGCGGTGGCGGCTCCGTCACCTGCTTCACCATCACGATGGGCGGCGTCTCGCCCGTGAAGAATGAAGCCCAGGGCGTCGGTGGCGCTGACGACCAGGCCGAAGCTGCTGCCGTCTCTCGCGATGACGGCGCGAAGCTGTGCGTGCCCACCAGGCGGCGTGTTGGGTGCTCGCGAAATAGAAGACCGCTCGCCAGCCCGAGGGAGGTCTGGCGAGCGGCCACAGTCAGCGCGTCATCGAGTGTGTCAGTGGAAGACGAAGAGCGAGCCGCCGTCGTAGCTCACCGTCGGCCCGGTCGGACCGTACGGCTGAATCACCTGGCTGCCGGCGTCGGGCGCGTACAGGTCGTACAGCTTGGTCATCGAGCCTGTCTGGTACACCACGCCCTGGTACGGCACCTGCCACACGGTGGTGGCGTTGTTCTCGACGGCCCAGATGAGGGCGTAGTCACGGCGGAGCTGCCCGGCCTCGCTCGCGATGTCGGTGAGGTCCATGTTCAGCTCGGCCCACCCGTACCAGTGCGCGTAGTCGGGGTTGAAGTGATACGCGCCCTGCCACGCCTTCACGTTGTCATATTTGT
>JAEUJR010000112.1 GCA_016793585.1 Archangium sp. | reverse complement strand
AGCGTGTCGGTGTGAATCGTCACCTGCACGTCGAAGCGCTCGGCCACCTCGAGGCACGTGTCGATGGCCGCCGGCGTGGTGCCCCAGTCTTCGTGAAGCTTCAGCCCCAGCGCGCCCGCCTCGAGAATGTCGGCGAGCCCCTCGGGCCGCGAGGTGTTGCCCTTGCCCGTGAAGCCGAAGTTCATCGGGAACGCGTCGGTCGACTGGAGCATCAGCCGCAGCTGCTCGGGTGACGGCGTACAGGTGGTGGCGTTGGTGCCCGTCGCGGGGCCAGTGCCTCCGCCGATGAAGGTGGTGACGCCGCTCGCCAGCGCGACGTGCACCTGCTGCGGCGCGATGAAGTGAATGTGCGAGTCGATGCCGCCGGCCGTGACGACGTGGCCTTCGCCGGCGATGACCTCGGTCGTGACACCGACCGTCATGCCCTTCGTCACGCCGCCCATGACCTCGGGGTTGCCAGCCTTGCCGAGCCCGACGATGCGGCCGTTCTTGATGCCGATGTCGCACTTGAAGATGCCAGTCCAGTCGATGACGAGCGCGTTGGTGATGACGACGTCGAGCGCGTCTTTCGCCGAGACGCCGGCGGCCTGGCCCATGCCGTCGCGCAGCACCTTGCCGCCGCCGAACTTGCACTCGTCGCCGTAGACCGTCGCGTCACGCTCGACGCGCGCGACCAGCCCGGTGTCTCCCAGCCGCACCGTGTCTCCCGTCGTCGGCCCGAAGATGTCGGCGTAGCTCGAGCGCGCGAAGCGAAAGCTCATGGCGTCACCTTGCGGTTCGAGAAGCCGAGGCGGTCGATGCGCTCCATGGCCGCGTCGTGCTGCGCGCTCACTGGCCCATCGACCAGCGCGTTGCCGCCACGCACGACGCGCGCGCCGGCGATCTCCACCAGCGAGACCGAGCGCGTCTCTCCGGGCTCGAAGCGCACCGCCGTGCCCGCGGGAATGTCGAGGCGCATGCCGAGCGTCGCTGCGCGGTCGAAGGCGAGCGCGCGGTTCGTCTCGATGAAGTGGTAGTGGCTGCCGACCTGAATCGGCCGATCGCCGGTGTTCGTCACCGACAGCGAGAGCGCGCGGCGGCCGGCGTTCAGCTCTACCGAGCCCTCCACCGTCTGCACGAGACCCGGCACGTCGAGGGTCGGTGCGACGTGGAACTTCTCGTTCGGCGGAATCGGCAGGAACGAGCCGTACAGCGCGAGCGAGAGGTCGCCGTACTCCGCCGCGATGGGGTGGTGCACCGTCACCAGCTTCGACCCGTCGGGGAACGTGCCCTCGACCTGCACCTCGGTGACGAGCTCGGCCACGCCGTCCATCACGTTGCGGCGCCCAAGCAGCTTCTTGCCGAGGTCCATCAGCTCGACGACGCGACGACCGTCGCGAATGAACTCGAGCAGCTGTGTCGCCAGCAGCGCGACCGTCTCGGGGTAGTTGAGCCGCAGCCCCCGCGCGAGCCGCTTCTGCGCGAGCACTCCAGCCTGATGCAGCACCAGCTTGTCGACCTCTTGCGGAGTGAGCTTCACCCCGCCTGATTACCACCGGTGCCGCAACGCGTCACAGATGCACGTCTTCGAGGCTCGGGGCCTTCTGGGTCACCACTTTCGCGCCCACGGGTCTTCGCCGAGCGCGAGCACGAGCGCTTCACCCAGCCATGCGCGCAACGTCGACGAAAGCGCTGCCGTCGTCGGCGCCGCGAGCCGCACCACGAGCCCCCACGGCCACCGGCTCGACGTCACCAACGTCGTCGGCAGACGCTCGAGCGGCGTCGCGGTGATTCGCGCGTGCAACGGGTCGAGCAGTGCTTCGAACCGTGGCCCCGTCAGCACCACCGTCGACATCGCCTCGACCTGCGCGAGGCGTGCCTCGAGGGGCCCGTGCCGCGACGAGAGGGTCTGCGCGTCGACGAAGCGCGCGGCTCCACCGGCCGTGATCGAGAGGCGCAGCTCGAGTGACGCCATCGCCCAACGTTCGCCGTTCGCCACGCGCCCGGCCGTGAACGAGTCGACGCACAACAACGACGCGCCCTCGTCGAGGTGGAACTGTTGCCGCTGCGAGAGCCGCGACCCCGCGAACGCCATCAACGGGTCGGGCCAGCTCACCAGCGTCGCGCCCGCCTTCACCTGCGCCGCCAGCACGAACGAGCTGGTCGTCGCGCGGTACACCTTGCCGGCCGCTTGCGACGAGAGAAACGCGACCGCGCCTTCACCGACCTCGACGTCGAGCGAGAGCGCGTCGCCGGTGACGAAGCCTCCGCCCAGGCTCGACTGGTACACCCACGCGCCGTGCCCGTGGTTCTGCGGGGTGAGCAGCTGGAGCGGGCCCTGCCCTCGCGCCGAGGTCACCACCGAACGGTCGAGCACCCGCTCGACCACGAGTCGCGCTGAGTCGTTCACCTATTGAAGGTAGTACTCGATGTCGGGCGCTTCGGTCGGCCCGTTGTGCGCAGTGAACATGCTGAACGGCGCCGCGAGCTGAATCGGCGTTCCGCCGCACACCGGGTTGCAGAGGCGAAAGGTGATGCTCGTCGCGTAGTCGGGCCACGACACCAGCTGCACCGTGCCCACGCCAATCTGCATCGCGTTGTCGAACAGCGTGTACGCCCCCGTCGGCAGGAACCGCATGCGCCGCGTGCGCAGCGTGCTGTTCGACAGATAGGCGCCGTCCCAGTTCGCGCCCGTGCCGAAGTTCGTCAGCATCTGCTCGAGCGTCGGGTTGTCGATGCCGATGGTCGTCGTCTGACCCGCCGTGATGGTGGCCGTGCCCGAGTAGAGGAACCAGACCTCGCGGTTCGAGCCGTTCCAGAAGCCGACGCCGATCTCGTAGCTGACCGTGCCGGGAGGGAAGACCGCGTCGTAGCTCTGGCTCACCGGCAGCTGGTACGTGAAGTTCGTGTGCTGCACGCCGTTGAGGCGCAGGTCGATGACGTCATAGTGCGTGCCGTTCTGCACCCGCAGAATGCCGGTGCTCGCGGGCCGTGAGACGGTGATGCAGGCGGCGTTGCTCGACATCATCGGCGTGCGCACGCGGTAGCAGTACCGGCCGTCGGCCTTGTTCGTGTACGCCTGCGACGTCGCCGCGCCGGGCATCGTGGTGTTCGGGTTCGCGAACGACGAGTTCACGTCTTCGTCGAGCGTGTAGGGCGTGCCGCACGAGCCCGCCGCGCAGCTCCACGACACCGTGTAGGTGCCGTTCGTGCTGCCCGTCGGAACCGTGACGGTGAGCGAGCCCACCATGATGCCGAAGAAGGCCGTGACCGTCGTCGCCGCCGACATCGACACGGTGCAGGTGGTGGCGGTCGAGCTCGAGCAGCCGCTCCAGCTCGTGAAGGTCGAGCCCGGCGAAGGCACCGCGGTGAGCACCACCACGGTGCCGCCCGCGAGCGTCTCGTTGCAGTCCATGCCGCATGAGATGCCCATGGGCGCGCTGGTGACGGTGCCGCTGCCGAGGCCCGCCTTCACCACCGTGAGCGGGTACATCGGCGGCGCGATGGTGAGCACCGCAGTGTTCGACGGCGCCGAAGAGCCACCGGTGTTCGTCGCGCGAACCCGGAAGTAGTGCGTGCCGATGCCGAGCGACGGAATCGTCGCCATGGTGCTGTCGGCCGGCAGCGTGGCGATCTCGGTGAAGCCCGACGTCGGCAACACGCTCCGGTCGATGCGGTAGTCGACCTCGTTCGAGGCCACGTCCACCCACCGCAGCTCGGCCGCGCCGCTCGCCGTGATGACGCCCGTGAGCATCGTCGGCGTCGCGGGAGCCGCCGTCGCCGTGAACGTCGCCGTCACCGTACGGTTGCTGCTCATGGTGACGATGCAGTCGAGCCCCGAGACCGTGTCGCAGCCCGCCCAGTTCGAGAGCACCGAGCTGCCCGACGGCGTCGCGGTCACCGTGCGCATCGTGCCCATGGGAACGACCTCGTTGCAGTCGGCGCCGCACGCGATGCCGGTGCCCGTCACCGTGCCCGTGCCGCTGCCCGCCTTCACCACCGTGAGCGTGTAGTCGCTCGCCGAGACGTCGAACGTCGCGGTGACGGTGCGGCTGCCGTTGAGCACGACGGTGCAGACGCGCCCGGCCACCGCGTCGCAGCCGACGAACCCGGCGAAGGTCGCGTTCGTCGCCGGCATCGCCGTCAGCATCACGCTCGTGCCGACCGCGATGGCCTCGGTGCAGTCGGCGCCACACGAGATGCCCATGCCCGTGACGGTGCCCGAGCCGGTGCCGACCTTGTTCACGGTGAGCGTGACGGTGCCCGTCGAGCTGCCGGTGAAGTTCGCGGTGACCGCGCGGCTGCTCGCCATGGTGACCGAGCACGTCGCGTCCATCGCCGAGTCGCAGCCCGTCCACCCTGCGAACTGCGAGCCCGCCATCGCCACCGCGGTCAAGGTCACCTGCCGGTTGATGGGCCCGAGCTCGGAGCAGTCGCTGCCGCAGTTGATGCCCATGCCCGTGATGAGGCCCGAGCCCGTGCCCGACTTCGACACCGTGAGCGTCGCCGTCGTCGGCGCCGTGCCCGTGCCGGTCAACGAAGCCGAGACCTCTCCGCCCGGCGTGCCACGAATCGTGAGTCGCCCGACCGAGCCAGCGACGGCCACCGGCGCGAAGGTGACGCTCACCTCACAGAACGCGCCCGAGAAGACCGTGTCGTTGGTGCACGAGTTCGTCGCGAGCCGAAAGCGGTCTCCTGTGAGCACGACCTCGAGCGGGCCCGTGTAGTCACCGCCAGCGTTGGAGATCTGAAACGTGATGGGCGTCGACACGCTGCCTGCCGCGAGCTCGCCGAACGCGCCCACCATCGAGTCGATGCTCAGCCTCGGAGCGGCCACCGTGCCGCCTCCCATGCCGCCGCCCGTCGCACGACCACCAGCCGAGCCTCCGCCACGCGGCGGGTCGACGCCTGCGTCCATCTCCGACAGCAGGGGACTGCAAGCCGCTGAAACCACTGTCAGGGTGAGCGCGACAGGCCGAAGAAACGAGCGCATGGCCGAAGTGATGCACCGATGAGCTGCCGAGTGCATCTGCTTTGTGCGCCTCAGGGACCCGGCGCGTCTTGACCCGTCACCTCGCGCACCCACGCGTCGATGAGCCGCCGCGCGATGCTCAGCTTCGGCGGAATTCTCGGCAGCTCGTCGGCGCGGAAGAAGCGCGCCTCTTTGATCTCCTTCCCATCGACGACGATGTCGCCACGCTCCCACTGCGCGGTGAAGGCGATCATCAACGAGTTGGGAAACGGCCACGGCTGCGAGCCGAAGTAGCGAACGCTGCCCGCGTGCACGCCCGTCTCTTCGAACACCTCGCGCACGAGCGTCTCTTCGAGCGACTCGCCCACCTCGGAGAACCCGGCGAGCGTGCTGAAGAAGGGAATCGGGAAACGGCCCGAGTTCGCCAGCAGCGCCGTGTCTCCTTTTCGCACGAGCGTGATGATGGCGGGCGCGATGCGCGGGTAGTTCACGAGCCCGCAGGCGCTGCAGCGAAACGCACGCTCGACGCCGTCGGGCTGCATCGCCGCTCCACACCGGCCACAGAAGCGGTGCGTCGAGGCGAAGTGCGCGAGCTGGTTCGCGCGGCCGGCGATGGCGAAGAGCTGCTCGTCGAGCCGCGACCACAACGCGCGCAGGCCGACGAACTCGAAGCCGTCGGGCGTGGGCTCGTGGTCGGGGAAGCGCACCGAGACGCAGGGCACGCCGTCGAGCTCACCCACCATCTGCGGCTCGACCGCGTCGAACGACGGGCCGCTCGGCAGCTGCTCGACGCCCGGCGCGCCCTTCTTCAACAGCACCTCGTTCTCGCGACAGATGAACCAGCGCGTCGAAGCAGGCAGCGGAACCGGAACGACGACCTTCGGAGTGAACGCCATGCGTGGTGGAGTAGTACATCCCTCGCCCGTCCGGAGCCCCTGCATGAACGGCCTCATGATGCAGCAGCCGCTGCTCATCTCTTCCCAGCTCGAGTTCGCCGCGCGATTTCACCAGAGCGTCGAGATCGTCACCCGCACCGTCGAAGGCCCCATCGTTCGCACCACCTGGAGCGGCCTCGCCAGACGTGTTCGTCAGCTCGCCAACGCCCTCGCCGCCTCGGGCATCAAACGTGGTGACGTCGTCGCCACCCTCGCGTGGAACACCCAGCGCCACCTCGAGCTCTACTTCGCGGTCTCTGGCCTCGGCGCCGTGCTGCACACCATCAACCCGCGCCTGCCACCCGACCAGCTCACGTACATCGCCAACGACGCCGGCGACGTGATGCTCTGCTTCGACACCACCTTCCTGCCGCTCGCGAAACACCTCGCGTCGGTGCAGACGCCCATCAAACACTTCGTCGCGCTCACCGATGACGCGCACCTGCCAAAAGACTTCGCCGGTCTGCGCTCGTACGAGTCGCTGCTCGTCGGCCAGCCCGAGACGTTCAGCTGGCCCGTCTTCGACGAGAACACCGCGAGCTCGCTCTGCTACACCTCGGGCACCGTCGGCCTGCCGAAGGGCGTCTTGTACTCGCACCGCAGCACCGTGCTGCACAGCTACGCCATCTGCATGGTCGACGCGCTCGCCATCTCGGGCCAGGACGTCACGCTGCCCGTCGTGCCCATGTTCCACGTGAACGCGTGGGGCGTGCCGTACGCCGCGGCGATGGTGGGCTCGAAGCTGGTGCTGCCCGGCCCCGCGCTCGACGGGGTGAGCCTGCTCGACCTCATCACCACCGAGCAGGTCACCAGCGCGCTCGGCGTGCCGACCGTGTGGCTCGGCCTGCTCGCCGCGGCGAAGACCAAACAGGTGAAGATGTCGACGCTGCAGAAGGTGACCATCGGTGGCTCGGCCTGCCCGCCCTCGATGATCACCGCGTTTCAGGAGGAGCACGGCGCGCGGGTGCTGCACGCCTGGGGCATGACCGAACTCTCGCCGCTGGGCACCGCCAACGTGCTGCTGCCCAAACACGCGGGGCTCTCGAAAGAGGAGCGCCTGCAGGTGCAGCTCAAACAGGGCCGGCCCATCTTCGGCATCGACCTGCGCCTCGTCGACGACGACGGCAAGGTGGTACCTCACGACGGCAAGACGTCGGGTCACCTCGAAGCGAAGGGCGGCTGGGTCGCCAGCGCGTACTTCAAGTCGGACGATCACTCGCATCACGACGGCGAGTGGTTCGCGACCGGCGACATCGCCACCATCGACGGCGATGGCTACATGCAGATCACCGACCGCAGCAAAGACGTCATCAAGTCGGGCGGAGAGTGGATCAGCTCCATCGACGTCGAGCACGCGGCGATGATGCACCCGGCCATCGCGCAGGCCGCGGCCGTCGGTGTTCCACACCCGCGCTGGGTCGAACGCCCGCTGCTCGTCGTCGTGAAGCACAAGGACAAAGACGTGACGAAGGAAGAGCTGCGCGCCTTCCTCGAGACGAAGCTCGTGAAGTGGTGGCTGCCCGACGCCATCGAGTTCATCGACGCCCTGCCCATCGGGCCGACCGGCAAGGTGCTCAAGCGGCAGCTGCGCGAGAAGTTCAAGGACTACGCGTTGCCGTGACGGCGCCGAGCACGTCGCGCGCACAGTCGATGAAGGCCCGCAGCGGCGCCGAGACCTGAGCCCGAGAGGGGAAGTAGAGAAACTGGCCGGGCACTTCGGGCGCCCACCGCTCGAGCACCACCTCGAGCTGGCCCTTCGCCAGGAGCGGCAGCACCGACGTCTCGACGACGTAGGCGAGCCCCACCCCACGGCGGGCGAGCGTCACCATCATCGCGTCGCTGTTCGTGAAGAGGCTCGCCTCGACGGGCACCTCCACCGCCTGCCGCCCGCGCTCGAACTCCCAGCGATAGGTCGCGCCAGTCGTCGGGCTTCGATAGCCGATGAGCGTGTGCGCCGAGAGCTCGCGTGGGTGCGCGGGCCGCCCCCTCGCTGCGAGGTAACGCGGGCTGCCCACCACCACGAAGCGGAACGCGGGCGTGAGCCGCACGCTCACCATGTCGCGCGCGACGACCTCCGACAGCCGAAGCCCCGCGTCGAAGCGTGCCGCCGTGATGTCGACCAGCTTGTCCTCGACCCATACGTCGACCTGAACGCGCGGGTGCCTTCGCAGAAAGACCGCCAGAACCGGGCCCAGCACCGGCTCGACCGAGATCGAGGGCACGTTGAGCCGGAGCGTGCCGACGACCTCGCCTGACGTCGACGCCACCGACTCGATGGCCTCGATGGCCTGCTTGAGCCCCGGCGCCGCTCCTGCGATCAGGCGCTGGCCTGCCTCGGTCACCGAGACGCTGCGCGTCGTGCGGTGCAACAGCGGCGTTCCCACGGTGGCTTCGAGCGCGCGAATGGCCTGGCTCACCGCCGAGGTCGACAGCCCCAACGCTGCTGCCGCGCGCGTGAAGCTGCGGTGCTCGGCCACCGCGAGGAACAAGGGCAAGACCCGCAACGACGCCTCGGTCGATTGTGCAGCCATGCTTCACAGTTCATTTCGAGTTCGAGCGTTCTCAAAACGCTTTCCGAGGCGCATGAAGGCGGCATGACCACACCAACTCCGATCGCGTCTCTTTCGCAGTACCGGCTGCTCGGCCGCTCGGGCCTTCGGGTCAGCAGCTTCGCCCTGGGAACCATGACGTTCGGCACCGAGTGGGGCTGGGGCGCCCCTCGTGACGCCGTCTTCGCCATGCTCGACCGTTACCTCGAGGCCGGAGGCAACTTCGTCGACACGGCCGACGGCTACACGGGCGGCACCAGCGAGCGGCTCATCGGCGAGTACTTCAAGCAGCGTGGCACCCGGCACCGCGCCGTCATCGCCACCAAGTACGCCTTCAACGTCTCGCCTGGTGACCCGAACGCTGGCGGCAACGGCCGCAAACACCTGTACCGCGCGCTCGAGGCCAGCCTCGCGAGGCTGCAGACCGACTTCGTCGACGTCTACTGGGTGCACGCGTGGGACGGCGTGACGCCCGTGGAAGAAGTGCTGTCGACGCTCGATGACCTGGTGCGCGCGGGCAAGGTGCGCGCCATCGGCTTGTCCGACGTGCCGGCCTGGTACCTCGCGCGCGCCCAGACGCTGGCCGAGTGGCGCGGCTGGGAGCGCGTCGCCGGACTGCAGCTCGAATACTCGCTGGTCGAGCGAAACCTCGAGCGCGAGCACCTGCCCGCCATTCTCGAGCTGGGCATCGGGCTGACACCCTGGAGTCCGCTGGGCAGCGGCCTGCTGACTGGCAAGTACAGGCGCAGCGGCGTGCACTCCGCGGGTGAGGGGCGCCTGTCGGCCATTCAGGGCTCAGGCAACCCCGCCTTCGAGAAGCTCTTCACCGAGCGCAACTGGGCCATCGTCGAGGCGCTGATGGAGGTGGCCACCTCCATCGGTCGCACCCCGTCACAGGTCGCCCTCAACTGGGTCGCCACCCGCCCCGGCGTGACCTCGACCATCGTCGGCGCTTCTCGGCTCGAGCAGCTCGAGAGCAACCTCGCAGCGCTCGAGTTCGCCCTGCCGGTCGACGCGCTCGCCCGCCTCGACGCGGTGAGCCGACCCGAGCTCGTTCACCCGTATCACTTCTTCGAGCCGGCCATGCGCAGCATGCTGACCGGCGGCACGCAGGTGCGGCGCTGATCAGCGGAACGTCAGGCTGGGCCCGCCGCCGAACCACACCACCTTGTTCGTGCCCGCCTCGCGCGTCTCGACCACGACCGTGAAGGCGCCCTTCTCGTCGTTTCGCGAGATGAAGCCCTGCGTCAGGTTCCACACCTCTTCGGGGTGGAAGGTGACGTCTCGCCAGATCTGCTCGTGCAGCTGCGTGCCGTCGGTGCGCACCGCGCGCAGCACCACGTCGACGACGACCAGCTCGCTCGAGTGGCTCACCAGCTCGACGTTCAGGTTCACCATGCGCCCGGCCACCGGCGTCTCGGGGTTCACCTTCACGTCGGCGATGAACTCGTAGCGCCTGAGCTCGTCGGGGGTCGCCGAGGCTTCACCGAGGCAGCCCACCGTGAGCAGACAGCCGAGGGCGAAGGTGATGACGCGCATGACGGCCATGCACTGCGAGGGCCTTGCCAGCCTTCACCCCGAGCCGCGATTGCCGAGCAGTTCCCACCGGTTCGCCACGCAGCCACCGAACGAAGTGTCACGACTCTTGGCGTTCCTGGAGCCTGCCGTCGCCTGGCGAGCCGTGCACTCGATCGAGCACCTGATGACTGCACTGCACAGCGACACGCGCAGGTGACGAGGCCCGCGAAGCTCACTTCTTGTCGGGCTCGAGGTCGGCCTCGCTGGGCTTCGGCGCCGAGAGCTCGAGCTTGACGCCCTTGCCCGCGTTGCCTGCGTCGTCGAACAGCTCGATGTTCAACTTGTACGCGCGCCCGTCGTCGAAGCCGAACGAGCCCGAGCAGACGTCGTGCCCCAGCAGCGCGTTCTCGCCGTCGATGGGCACGAAGTACTGCTGCTTCGAGGCCACGCCGCGGGCGCGCTCCATCGAGACGAGCAGGTACGTCGCGCCGATGTCTTTCACCTGCGAGCGCAGCTTGAGGGTGCGCGTCAGCCCGTCACGCGTGCGCTGGTAGAACCCCTCTGACACGGCCGGCTTCTGCGTGAACTTCGGCGCCGTCGTGTCCGACGTGGGGCCCGTTCGCCAGCGCGCGGTGTTGTCGCCCCAGGTGTCGTTGAGCAGCTTCACCTTCGGCAACGCCCGCCCAAGCGTCAGCGTGTATTCGGTGTTGGGCTTGAGCGCCTGCTTCGGCTTGAGCCGCACGGCCACGCGGTTCATCGTCGAGCTCCAGCCCTTCTCGACGACGACGGTGACCGGGTCTCCGGCGCTCAACAGCGCCAGCTCGGAGCCGCCCACCAGCTTGCCCACCCGCTCCTGCTCGGCGAGCACGCCCTCGAGCACGAACACCACGTTGGTGGGCACCGTCGCCCCCGGCGCGGGGAACAGCCGCACGCCGTCTTCACACGCCGCCTCGGCACGAAGCCCGGGCAGCGCCACCAGCACCGTGGTGAGAAGGCACAGACGCACGACCTTCAGCGACGGGGTGACGAGCACGGCATTCACAGGGGTGGGGCGTCAGTGAACGGGCGTGCCCGGGTCGATGATCTCGACGGGGCCGAACTTCTGCTCGTACTTGGCGAGGTTCTCTTGAATCGCCATCAACAGGCGCTTCATGTGCTTGGGGTTGGTGATGATGCGCGAGAGCACCTTCGCGCGCGGCTGCTGCGGCTGCACGTAGATGAAGTCGAGCGTGAACTCGGTCTCGGTGTGGTTCACCAGCGCCATGTTGACGTAGCGGCCGTTGGCTTCGGCGTCGTCGAGCTGAATC
>JAEUJR010000435.1 GCA_016793585.1 Archangium sp. | reverse complement strand
TGGCGCTTCTCGCCCGCGCAGCTCGACGGACAAGCCATCGCAGTGTTCCTCACCATTCCGGTGAAGTTCTCATTGAGGGAGTAGCCACATGTTCGACTTCGGAAAAATCCTCGGCCACATGGGCATTCCGGCGATGACGGTCGCCTCGGTGCTCTTGCTGATGGCGCTCGCGTCACTCGCCGTCTTCTTCGAGCGCCTCGTCGCGTACTACCGCTCGCGTGCGGCCTCGCGCCGGTTCGCGCTCGAGGCGAAGGCGCTGCTCGACGCCGACCGCGCCGACACGCTCGCGACGAAGGCCGACGAGGCGAAGCACAGCCACCTCGCGAAGCTGCTCGGCACCGGCGCGAAGACGTACCTCGCGGCGACGAAGAAGAAGGGCTCGGTCGCGCCCATCGAGCTGACGAAGCGCGAGCTCGAGCGAAAGACCGAGCTGCTGCACGCCGACGTGCGCCGCGGCATGGGCGTGCTGGCGTCGGTCGGCTCGGTGGCGCCCTTCGTCGGGCTGCTCGGCACCGTCTTCGGCATCATCACCGCCTTCCAGGGCATCGCGAAGGAGGGCTCGGGCGGCCTCGGCTCGGTCTCGCTGGGCATTGCCGAGGCGCTGGTCGAGACGGCGTTCGGGCTGATGGTCGCGATCCCCGCGGTGCTCGCGTACAACTGGCTCTCGACGCAGGCCGACGGAATCATGCTCACGCTCGAAGACGCGCGCGGTGAGTTCATCGACTTCCTCGAGACGCGCCACTCGGACGATGAGGTCGTGGCCCATGGCAAGTAACGCGGGCTCCACCTCGGCGCCGAAGAAGAAGAAGCGCCGCGCGGGCATCGCGCCCGAGATGAACGTCACGCCGCTCGTCGACGTCGTGCTGGTGCTGCTCATCATCTTCATGGTGGTGACGCCGCAGATGGAGGCTGGCGTCTCGGTGACGCTGCCGAGCATCAAGAACCCCGACACGGGCAACGGCTCGCTGCAGCCGACGACGGTGACGCTCACGAAAGACGGGAAGTTCTTCTTCGAGAAAGAAGCGCTCGAGGTCGGCGCGTTGATGGAGCGCCTCAAAGAGGTGCACGCGACGAAGCCCGAAGGCCGCGTGGTGCTGAAGGCCGACAAAGAGCTCGGCTACGGCAAGGTGCGTGAGCTCTTCAAGGCCTGCCAGGACCTGGGCTTCCCCGGCGTCTCGCTGCAGGTCATCGACGTCGCGAACCGGCAGAGCTGAGAGGAGTTCGTCATGGGCATGCACGTCGGAGACAGTGGCGGTGGCAAGCGGCGCACGGGCGCGAAGCCCGCGATGAACGTCACGCCGCTCGTCGACGTGGTGCTCGTGTTGCTCATCATCTTCATGGTGGTGACGCCGCTGCTGACGAAGCAGCTGTGGTTGAACGTGCCGCCGAAGCCCGAAGAGAACGCTCCGCCGCCTCCGCCGACCGAGGCGTTGCCGCCCATCGTCATCACCCTGGGCACCGATGGCGTGACGAAGGTGAACAGCGAGGTCATCGCGAAGGAGCAGCTCGCCGACCGCGTCGTGCGCCTCGTGAACGCGCGGCCCGACAAGGTGGTGTTCTTCGATGCCGCGAGTGACGTGCCGTACGGGCAGGCGCTCGAGGTGATGGACCTGGTGCGCGGCGGTGGCGTCGAGACGCTCGCGGTGCTGGCCGACGAGCTGCCAAGTCACTGAGTCGCTCGGGCTCTGACGCGCGCATCAGATGTGTCGCCAGCACGCATCAGATGCGTGCGCCCTTGACATCTGATGTGCAGGGCAGGTTCGCTCGGACCATGCGCACCACCATCGACATCGACGGACCCGTGCTTCGTGAGCTCAAGCGGGTGCAGAAGGCCGAGCGCAAGACGCTGACGAAGCTCGTCAGCGAGCTGCTCGAAGATGCGCTCAAGCACCGGCGAACGAAGCGAACGCTCCGCACCCTGCGCTGGTCGGCGCGACCCATGGGCCCCCGCGTCGACATCGACGATCGGCACGCGGTCAACGCGCTGCTCGAACGCGAGGACCTGACGTGAGCTACTCCCTCGACGTCAACATTCTGGTTCACGCAGCCAATACCGACAGCCCCGTCAACGCCGAGGCCGTCGCCTTCCTTCAGCGGTGCGCGACCGACCCTGAGCCACTCTGCCTGACGTGGCCCACCATCTTCGGCTTTCTCCGACTGGTGACGAGCGCGTCGGTGTTTGCGCACCCTCGCTCCATCAAAGAGGCGAACGAGCTCATCGAGGAGCTGCTCGACCTGCCCCAGACCCGTGTGCTGACCGAGGACCTCGACTTCTGGAGAATCTGGTCCACGGTCGCAGGTGACACGACGCCGAGAGGAAAGGGCGTACCTGACGCGCACCTGGCGGCCCTGCTCAAGCAACACGGCGTGAAGACGCTGTTCACGAACGATGTCGACTTCCGCCGCTTCAAGTTCCTGAAGGTGGTCGACCCATTCAAGCACGCGTCCGCGAGGCCTTGAGCCAGAGGCGCAGCGGCACAGGAGCGAGTTGATCGAGGCGCGAGGCGTCGTGACGGCGCCCAGGGTTTGCTGGCGGCGCTCGAGGTGCCCGGCTCCGGCGCCCCTTTGCGCCGTCGCGCCGTGGGTTGGGTGCACGTCGAGTGGCACGACCGCGACCGTTCGTGTCGTTCGAGTGCCACTCGATTCCACTCGACGGGCGCTGACACACGGCCGTGACCCATGAGGAGCCGAGCCGTGACGACCTGCTCGCCATGAAGTCACTTTCACGAACGCGGGCTGCCACGCGCCGGGAGGAGATCGGCGCCCGTGAAGACGCACCTGCTCCTGCTCGCGCTCGTTCCCGCCCTCGGGTTCGCACAGCCCTCGTCCGACGCGGGTGAGGCGCTCGATGCTGGCGTCACCGTCGAGGACGCAGGCGCGCCTCCTTCGACCGACGACGCGGGCACGCTCGACGCTGGCGCTGTGGAGCCAGCTCCCAGCACCGACGCAGGTCTCGACGTTCAAGCCGAGGCGCCGAAGAAGAAGCCGCTGCCGAAGGGCTTCGTCGGCATCGTCGGCAAGGTCATCGACGCGCAGAACGGCGAAGGTCTCATCGAAGCCACGGTGAAGGTCGTCGCGGGTGGAAAGAAGAGCGCCCTCACCGACGTCGACGGCGAGTACCGGCTCAAGCTGCCGCCCGGCACCTACGACCTGCGCATCTTCTACGCGCTCTACGAAGGCCGCCGCGTGCAGGGCGTCGAGGTGAAGGCTGGCCAGGTGACGACGCTCGACGTCTCACTCGAGGCGAAGTCGACGGCCATCAAAGAAGTCGTCGTCGAAGCGAAGGCTGACAAGCGCAACGAGACGGCGCTGCTGCAGGAGCGGAAGAAGGCCGCGGTGGTGCAGGACTCCATCGGCGCGCAGGAGATTGCGCGCACGCCCGACGCGAATGCGGGAGAAGCCGCGCGCCGCGTCGTCGGCGTCACCCTCGTCGGCGGCAAGTACGTCTTCGTGCGTGGCCTCGGCGGCCGCTACGTACAGACGCTGCTCAACGGCAACATCATGCCGAGCCCAGAGCCCGACGAGCCGGGCGTGCCGCTCGACCTCTTCCCCACCTCGCTGCTGTCGAACCTGAACGTGCTCAAGACGTACTCGCCCGACCTGCCCGCGCAGTTCGGCGGCGGCTCGCTCACCATCGACACCTCGACGTTCCCCACGCAGTTCGAGCTCAAGCTGCGCGCGGGCCTCGGCGTCGACTCCGCCACCACGTTCCAGTCGCGCCCCTCCGCGCCGTCGTCGTTCGGCGAAGCGTTCGGCTTCAAGAACCCGGCGCGCGATTTGCCCAGCGTCTTCCCCACCGACCGCGCGTTTCAGCAGTCGGTCGACCCCGCGAAGCCCGGCATCAACGCCGCGACGCAGCAGGCGGGCGGGCGCGCGCTCGTCAACCGGTGGACTCCCGGCTCCGTCGCCGCGTCACCCAACGGCACCTTCAGCGCGCAGGTCGGCGACACGCTCAAGCTCTCAGACGACCGCCGCCTCGGCTACCTCGTCGCGGCCCAGTGGTCGCGCAAGGAGCGCACGCGCCGCATCTCGGTGGCCGACGTCTCCGGCTCCGACGGCATGCTCGAAATCGAGAACCCGACCGACTCGCTCATCTCTTCCGTCAACGCGTCGACGTCGGTGCTGGGCAACCTCGGCTTCCAGTTGAACCGCGACAACGAGGTGAACCTGCTCGTGCTCGGCCTCACCAACGCCGAGAACCAGGCCACCACCGCGAGTGGCCCCGAGACGCTCTCGGCCATGCAGGACCAGGTGAACAACCGCCTGCAGTTCACGCAGCGCCAGCTGCTCTTCGCGCAGCTCAAGGGGTTTCACCGGCTCAACGCGCTCGCAGACCTCGAGCTCGAGTGGCAGGGCAACTACGGCCACGTCGACCGCTCCGAGCCCGACATTCGCGACTCGCGCTACTTCGTCTCGCCCGACACGCGCGAGCTGAACCTGCGCCTGCAGCCGAACTCGGCCGAGCGCTTCTTCCTGGCGCTGCGTGAAGACTCCGGCGGCGGCACCGCGACCGCGACGCTCCCGTGGCGCAGCTTCCGCTTCAAGGCGGGCGGCTTCGGTCAGTACCAGGCGCGCACGTTCGATGGCCGCCGCTTCCGCTTCTTCGAGGTGCGCCGCCCGACGCCGACGGGCCTCGCCGAAGACGTGCTCGCCACCGACCGCATCGGCCCTGGCGCCGGCACGCAGTTCTTCCTGGCCGAGAGCACGCTCGCGCAGGACTCGTACACGTCCTCCCTGGCCATCTACGGCGGCTTCGGGCTGGTGGAGTGGAAGGCCACCGAGTGGCTCCGCGCGCAGGCCGGGCTCCGGTACGAAGGCAGCGCGCAGACGGTCGCGGTGGCGAGCCCCTTCGCGACCGACGCCAACACCCGCGCGCCCATCTCGCGCCAGTACCACAACCCGGTTCCTTCGCTGAATGTCACGGTCTCGCCGCTCAGCAACCTGAACCTGCGCGCGGGGTACTCGTACACGCTCGCGCGGCCCAGCTTCCGCGAACTCGCGCCCTTCATCTTCTTCGACATGGTTCGCCGCCGGAACATCGCGGGCAACCCCGAGCTGCTGCTCACGACGATTCACCACGCCGACCTGCGCGCCGAGTGGTTCCCCTCGAACGACGAGGTCTTCGCGCTCTCGGTGTTCGGCAAGCAGTTCATCAACCCCATCGAGCGCGTCGTCGTCGGGCAGGGCTCGAACTTCGACTTCGGCTTCCGCAACGCCGACCAGGCGCAGCTCGCGGGCGTCGAGCTCGAGGCGCGCACCACGCTCGGCCGCATCACGCCGGCGCTCAAAGACGTTCGCCTGGGCGGCAACGCCTCGCTCATCTGGTCGCGCGTGGTGCTCACCAACGCCGTCGGCCAGCTGGGCAACGCGAACCGCCCGCTGCAGGGGCAGGCGCCGTGGCTCGCCAACGCCTTCATCGGTTGGTCGAAGCCCGAGTGGGGCACCGAGGTGGCGGTCTCGTACAACGTGGCCGGGCCCTCCATCTCGGAGGTGGCGGTGGCGCCCCTGCCCGACTTCATCGAGCAGCCGGTGCACCGGCTCGACGTCACGGCCTCGCAGTCTTTCGGGCCCGGCTTCCAGTTGAAACTCGGCGTCTCGAACGCCCTCAACCAGCAGCTCCGCATTCAACAGGCAGACGTCGAGGTGTTCCGCGAACAGCTCGGCGTGCAGCTCAATGCATCGTTGGCCTGGACGATGCCCACCACCAGGAAGTGACCCATGCGCAACATGCTCCTCGCAGCACTGGCGGGCCTCGCCCTCACGGCCTGCCCCGCTCAGACCACCAACCCCGGCCCCACGGGCGGCGGCACGGCTCAGCAGACGACGCTCGTCGACGTCACCGAGCCCATCACCACCGCCACCACGTGGACGAAGGACACGAAGGACATCCTCAAGTCCATCATTCACGTCGACGGCGCCGTGCTCACCATCGAGCCGGGTACCACCATCGCCGGTGACCGCGGCTCGGCCCTCATCGTCACCCGCACTGGCCAGCTCGTCGCTGAAGGCACCGCGGCGGCGCCCATCGTCTTCACCGCGAACTTCCCCGAAGGCATGCGCGGCGTCGGCAACAACAACTGGGGCGGCGTGCTGATGAACGGCAAGGCAGCCATCAACGTCACCGGCGGTGACAACAAGGCCGAGGGCCTCGCCGACGAGCCGCGCAACCGCTACGGTGGCGGCGCCACCCCCGACAACGCGCACTCGTGCGGCAAGCTGCGCTACGTGCGCATCGAGTTCGCTGGCCAGCCGCTCTCGGCCAACGACGAGCTCAACGGCCTGACGCTCAACGCCTGCGGCACGGGCACCGTCATCGACTACGTGCAGGTGCACCGCGGCATCGACGACGGCATCGAGCTGTTCGGCGGCTCGGTGAACCTCAAGCACCTCGTCATCACCGGCAGCGACGACGACGGCCTCGACTGGGACCAGGGGTGGACGGGCAAGGCGCAGTTCCTCGTCGTGCAGCAGCTGCCCGGCCGCGGCAACCACGGCATCGAGGCCGACAACAACCGCGCCTCGCAAGACGCGATGCCGCGCTCGAGCCCCACGCTCTACAACGTCACGCTCGTCGGCCGCGCGCCCGACTCGAGCGACCCGGGTGAAGGCCGCAGCCGCGGCATGGTGCTGCGCGTCGGCACCGCCGGCCTCATCAACAACGCCATCGTCACCAACTTCAACGACTGGGCGATGTTCGTCGACGGCTCCAACAGCCAGGCGCGGTGGAGCGACGGCTCACTCGCGGTGAAGAACAGCATCTTCTTCAAGAACCCGATGGCCGCGTTCCAGAACGTCGCGCCTGCGAACCTCGCCGACGGCGGCGTGGTGGCCGACAACTTCGACGAAGAGATGGCCCTGCTGACGCCGTCGCTGTCGAACCGCCAGGTCGACCCGCTGCTCGTGCAGGCCACCATCGTCACGGCCCCCGTCTTCAAGCCGCTGATGGACTCGCCTGCCCTCTCGAACGGCGCCACGCCGCCGAACGACGGCTTCTTCGACGTGAGCGCGACCTTCGTCGGCGCGGTCGGCACCACCGACTGGACGACGGGGTGGACGGCGTACCCCGAGAACTGAAGCCCCACCCTCGATGAGTCGTGCTGGAGCCGGCTTCCCTCGTTCGGGTGGAGCCGGCTCCTCGCGTTTGCAGAGCGCCGGTGGCTGCGTGGTAAGCGCGGGGGCTCCCCGCATGCTGACCCGACTCGACACCCGCTCGAAGCTGCTGCTCACTCTCGCCGGGCTCTTCATCACCGCCCTGCTCGTCGGCGACATCATCGGCGGCAAGCTCTTCGCCGCCGGCGCCACCACGCTCTCGGTCGGCATCATTCCCTTCCCCATCACCTTCCTCCTCACCGACCTGCTCAACGAGTTCTACGGCAAGCGCACCGCGCGCGTCGTGACGTGGGTCGGCTTCGGCATGGCGGTGTTCGCCTTCACCATCATCACCATCGCGGTGCTGCTGCCGTTCAGCGACGTCACCCGGGCCGCCGACTGGAAGGGCATCACCCAGCCCGCGTTCGACACGGTGTTCGCCGGCAGCCAGCGAATTCTCATCGCGTCGATGGTGGCGTACCTGTTCGCGCAGTTCGCCGACATCTGGGTCTTCAACAAGGTGAAGACGGCCACGCACGGGCGGTTCTTGTGGCTGCGCGCGACCGGCAGCACGCTCGTCTCACAGCTCATCGACACCGCTGTCATTCAGACGCTCGCCTGGCAGGGCACGCTCGACGCCAGCACGCTGATCAACCTCATCGCCTCGTCGTACGGCGTGAAGGTGCTGGTCGCGGTCGGCCTCACGCCGGTCATCTACATGGGCCACGCGGTCGTCGAGCGGGTGCTGGGCATCGCGCCCGTCAAGCTCGACGAGCACGGAGAGCCGCTCGGGTGACGGGCCGCAACCGCGCGGTTTCCGCTGCCACTGGCAGGCACCGGGAGGGGGATTGGATCAATCGGCGGCGATTTGCTTCGATGTCCGCTGCTGCAGGGGGGTCATGGAGCCGACTGCGTCACACGAGGTGTTGATCCAGCTCAGCCGGGCGCGACGAGGTGCGCCTGGAGGGCTCATCACCCTCGACCGCAGCGGCACCGTGCTCACGGCCGACGAACACGCGCGCGAGGTGCTCGGCGCCTCTGCGGTCGGCTCACGCTTCGCAGCCCTCGTGCCCTCGCTCGCCGAACACCCCGCGTGGGTCGAGGCGGTGGCTTCGCTGCGCCCCGGCCTGGTCGAGCTCGACACCCATGGCAGCGGCGTTCAGGCCGTGGCCTTCGCGCCCGACGGCGACACGCTGCTCGTCGCGTTGCTGGTGACGCCCCTCTCCGAGGTCGCCTTCCAGGCGACGCCGGCGGTGGTGCTGGTGGTGAACGAACACGGCGACGTCGTCGAGGCCAACGAGCGCGCGCTGCTGGCGTTCCGCGCGACGGGGCAGCACCCGCTCGGGCGCGCCATCGCCGAGCTCATTCCCAACCCCCTCGTGGTGACGACGGTGCGCGCGACGCTGACGGGCGCGCTCGGCCCCGAGGTGGTGCACTTCGACTGGGAGCGTCCCGAGGGCCGCCGGGTATTCGAGCTGCGCAGCACCCGCGCCGGCAACCTGTGCGTGTTGAAGCTCGTCGACGTCACCGCGGGCCGCGCGCTGGCCGCCGAGCGTGAACGCCTGCTCGAGGCCGTGCACCAGTCGCAGAAGCTCGACGCCATCGGCCAGCTCGCCAGCGGCGTCGCGCACGACATGAACAACGTGCTCGCCGTGGTGCAGACCTGCGCGGGAGCCCTGCGCGACGACGTGAAGGAGCCGCTGCACAAAGCCGACGCCGAACAGATTCTGCTCGCGGCCCAGCGCGCCAGGGACCTGTTGCACCAGCTGCTCGCCTTCGCGCGCAAGACGCCCACCCGCACCGAGCGCTTCGACGTCATCGAGATGGCGCGAGAAGCCGCGAGCCTGGTGACTCGGCTGCTGCCAGCGAACGTGCGCCTGTCGCTGCGGCTGCCGCCCGAGGCGTGCGAGGTGACGGGCGACCGAAGCCAGCTGCAGCAGGCCCTCATCAACGTCTCGCTGAACGCGCGCGACGCGATGCCGCACGGAGGCACCATTCACCTCAGCGCCCGCTTCGACGAGCGCCGCGTCACCTTCACCGTGCAGGACACCGGAGAAGGCATGCCGGGCGACGTGCTGCAGCGCGCCTTCGAGCCCTTCTTCAGCACCAAGAAGCGCGGCAGCGGCACGGGCCTGGGCCTGTCGATGGCCTACACCTCGCTGCGCGCGCACCGCGGAGACATCAGGCTCGAGTCGACGCCCGGCCGCGGCACCCGAGTCACGATGTGGCTGCCCCGGGAGTGGACGCCCTCGCAAGACGACCTCGAGCTCTCACCACAAGGCCAGCGCCGCGGCACCGCGCTCGTCGTCGACGACGACGAAGCCACGCGCAAGGTGCTGGCCCGCTTCCTCGTGAAGCTCGGCTACTCGGTGCACCCCGCCTCGAGCGGTGAAGAGGCCGTCTCGCTGCTGCAGGGCGGCCTGCACCCGAGCCTGGTGGTGTGCGACCTGGTGATGCCCGGCCTCGGAGGCGCCGAGACGATGGCGCGCCTCAAGACGCTCGAGCCCGCCGCCGACGTCATCGTCACCTCGGGCTTCCTCGACGAGAACTCGCTCGACGGTGGCTTCGCCGGCGCCAAGGCCGTCTTGCGCAAGCCCTTCTCGATGGACGAAGTGGCCGAGGCCGTCAGCCGCGTGAAGAGCTGAAGCTGCCGACGAGCCAGTCCAACACCACGCGCACGCGCGCCGAGAGCGGCTGGGCCGGGGCGCAGCGCGCGAAGAGAGGCCGCTCCTCGGCTACGAAGTCGTCGAGCACCGTCACCAGCTCGTTCGGCCGAAACGCGCCCATCACCAGCTCGGGCGTGCGCGCGAGGCCCAGGCCCGCCATCGTCAGCGCCTTCACGGCGTCGCTGGTGTCGCACTGCAATCGACTCACCACGGGCACCGTCACCACGCGGTTGCCTTCACGAAACGCCCACAGCCGCTCGTGGCCCGAAGTGAGGCAGTCATGCGCCGAGAGCGCCGAAGGAGCCTTCGGCACGCCGCGCCGCGCGAGGTACGCGGGCGACGCGAAGACGCGCACCTTCGAGCTCGCCAGCTTTCGCTGAATGAGGGCGGAGTCGGTCGGCCGGCCCCACGAGAGCGCCACGTCGACGCCGTCGCGCATGGGGTCGAGCTCGCCTTCGGACAACACGAGGTCGAGCGACAGCCCTGGGTGCTGGTCGAGCAGCGTCGCCACCTGCGAAGCGAGCACCTCCCGGGCCACCGTGCACGGCACCGAGACGCGCACGCGCCCTCGCACCTCGTCGCGCCCGTGGGCCACCACGCCCTCGGCTTCGGTGACGTCGGCGAGTATGCGCTTGCACCGCTCGTAGAAGGCGCGCCCGTCTTCACTGAGCGAGACGTTGCGGGTGGTGCGGTGAATGAGGGTGACGCCCAGCCGCTCCTCGAGCTTCGAGAGCCGCTTGCTGACGGCCGAAGGCGTGATGGAGAGGCTCCGCGCGGCGCCCGACAGGTTCTTCGATTCGGCGACCCGCACGAACACGGCCAGCTCGACGAGAGACTTCATGTGCTTCGCTCCGGCTCAAGCGCGCCTCGCGGCGGTCCCCGAGACCGTGAGTGTGTCAAAGGACGAGCACGGGAGCATCAGCGCGCCCTGACGCAGAGCGATACGCCGCTGGCGTTCGGCGGCGCTCAGCTCGCGAAGGCGTCGCTCATCCAATCGATGATGGCGCGTACGCGCGGTGAGGTGGCGTCGGCGGGCGGGTACCGGGCGTAGAGCGAGAGCTCTCCTTCGACGTCTTTCCCCAGCAGCGAGACGAGGCGGCCCCGCTTCACCGACGGCTGCGCGAACAACAACGGCAGGCGTGCGATGCCCAGGCCCTGCTCCGCCATCTCCATCAGCGCGACCGACGAGTTGGCGAACAGACGCTTGCGCGGCGTCACGCCTTCGGGCGCGTCGGGAAACGCCCAGTCGAAGGGCGGCTCGGGCTCGGTCATCATCAACGCCACGTGGCTGGCCAGCTCGCGCGGCGACTTCGGGGTGCCGTGCTCGGCGAGGTACGAGGGCGACGCGAACATCGAGAAGGCGCTCGTCGTCACCAGCCGCTGACGCAGCGAGGCCTCGCTCGGCTGCCCGTAGAAGAGCGAGACGTCGATGCGCTCGGTGAGCGGGTTGATGGCGAGCTCGGAGGCGCGCAGCTCGACCTCGAGCTGAGGCCACGCCTGCAGCAGCTTCGGCAACGCCGGCACCAACACGCGGCAGATGAGCTCGGGCGTCGAGGCGACGCGCACCGTGCCGTGCACCTGGTCTCGGCCGCGCACCACTTCGCGCTCGGCTTCGCGCAGCTTCGAGAGAATGTCTTTGCAGCGCTCGAAGAAGACGCGCCCGTCTTCGGTGAGGCGGAACTGCCGCGTCGTGCGGTGAACGAGCTGCACGCCGAGCCGCTTCTCGAGCCGGGTGAGCCGCTTGCTCACCGCCGACGGCGTGACGCCCATGACGACGGCAGCGCCTGACAGACTCTGCGCCTCAGCGATGCAGGTGAAGGCGTGAAGGTCGAGGAGCGAGTCCATGGGAGGTGTACCGCCGCGGAAAAACTCGCGGAAGTGCGGCACCATCTCCCATGCCTCGGCTCGTGGGCAGGTCGTTGTGGGTCTTTTGCTACCCGGGCATGAATCGAGGCCGTCTGCCTTATGGCACGGTGAAGGAGACCGTCGCGGGAACGGGCTGGCAGCGGTCGCAGGCGTTGCAGGTGAAGGCGCCGAAGAAGACGCGGGTGCCCGACACCTGACTGCGCAGTGACTCGGCGTACTGGGTGAACGACGTCGTCAGCACGAGCGAGCCGTCGGTGAGGCTGGCCGGAGCGGCGCCGACCTTTCGCACGAGGCGGGTCTCGGAGAAGCCGCTCGAGGCGGGTGGGTTCACCCATCGGACGAAGAGGGCGCCGCTCTGGGCGCTGGCGGTGAGGTCGGTGACGGGTTGACTGGGCGCCGGAGTGGTGGCGCCGGCGGCGAGCTCGACGAGGGCGATGTCGTCGCTCCAGCGGCCCTGCGTGTCTTGTGACCAGAGGCGGTAGCTGACGACGCCGCAGGTGACGGGCGCGGCGCGGTCGACGAAGGCCGACGCGGTGCCGAGGAAGAGCACGGTGCCATCCATACCGATGGGGTCGCCGACCGCGGGCGTGCCGTCAGGTCTTCGCGCGCGGCCACCAGGAGGAAAGCGCGCGAGCAGCGTGCGCGCGAAGTCACCGTCGGGCGAGCTGGTCCACGAGAGGGAGATGCTGCCGTCGGACTCGACGGTGGCGCGCTGGTTGGTGGGCGCTCCGGGAGCGCGGGTGTCGGGCGGTGTCGCGGAAGCGCCGCAGGCGAGCGCGAAGCAGAGAGGGCTCCACCACCATCGAGGGCCGGACATGGAGGAAGGGTCTCACACTTCGGGGCTTCACGCGTGATGCGGCCACCCGTTGCGCCCGGGCCGAGACGACGGGCAGAGCGAGGCGACCGTCGGTCAGGGCTGATCAGCACGCGCCCCCTCTGCACTTCGGGGCTGCTCCGGCTTCGTCGCGCGGGTAAAGCGCTCGCTTTCGTGAGCGCCATCGAGACCGAGACCGCAGGCATGCAGGCGTTGACCGAAGGCCGCACCCGGGAAGCGAGCGAGCTCTTGAGCCGCGCCGTCGTCGAGTACCGCGGGGAAGGCGACCTCGCCCAGGCGATGTCGGTGCTCGGAAACCTCGCCTTCCTCTCGCGGCAAGCGGGCGACCTGAAGCGCGCGCTCGAGCTGACCGAAGAGGCGCTGGTGCTGCCCGTGCCGCCCGCCGACGCGGCGATCGCGTTGATGAACTGCGCGGGCGTGCTCGACACGCTCCGCGACCGTCGCGCGCGCGGCGTGTGGATGCTGGCGGCCCAGGGCTTCACGGGGAAGCAGCCCATGTTGCAGGTCTTCTGCCTCGCGCACGCCATCGGCGCAGAGGTCGCGCAGCAGTCACCCAACGCCCTCACCGCTGCGCGGGCGTTGCTCTCACAGGTGGCGCCTAGCGCGTCGTCGTCGATGCTCGCCGGCTTCGTCGGCGCCATCGGAGAGTCGGCCGGGCCCGCCGGCGCTCCTCTTCTCGCGCAGGCGGTGTGGTTGCTGACGTCAGACCTCACGGCCTTCAGCGCGTCGACGCAGCCGCACTGGGCGATGCTGGTCGAACAGCTCGGCTTCGACGCCGACCTCGCGGTGCCGCTGTGCGTGCTGGCCCTCGGGGGAACGCTCGCGCGACAGGGCCAGAAGGACTTTCAGGCCCTCACCGCCGCGACGAAGCCCGTCTTCGAGGCGTGCGCCGCGGCGCGGGGGCTCGACCTCGAGGCGTTCTCGTCGCTCGTGCAGCAGCAGGTGGCCTCGCTCGACGCCCTGCCGTCGGCGCTCGAGGCGCTGGTGCCCGACGGGTGGTGGGTGTTGCCACAACCGCGGCCCGGGCGCTGAAGAACCCAGTCGCTACCGCACACCCGACAACGTGCCCGAGTCGTCGTCTTCGTCGAGCACCTCGAAGACGGCGGTGCGCACGCGACTGCCGAGCAGCGGCCGCTCGCCCAACGGCGTCACGTCGAAGCGCGCGCCGACCGCCGCGAGCGTCTTGCCGGTGATGAGCACCTGCCCCGGCTCGGCCGACTGGCACAGCCACGACGCGATGTTCACCGGCTCGCCGATGGCGGTGTAGTCGAGGCGCGCTTCACTGCCGACCGTGCCCGCGAGCACCTTGCCGGTGGTGAGGCCCACCTTGAGCTGCAGGCGCTCCTTCGCGGGGCGCTTCTGCATCGCGCGCTCCCACTCGGCCTTCATCGCCATGGCCGCGCGCACCGCGCGAATCGCGTCGTCGCCTTTGCCGTACGGCGCGCCGAACAAGGCCATCACCGAGTCGCCGACGAACTTGTCGACGGTGCCCTCGAAGCTGAACACGAGCGGCGTGGCCACGCGGTAGAGCTCGCTCAAGAGCTCGGCCACCTCTTCGGGCTTCAGCTTGAAGGCGAGGTCCGTGAAGCCGGCGATGTCGGCGAACAACACCGTCACCTGCTTCTCTTCGAGCTGCGAGAGCCGCGCCTTCTTGTCGGTCGCCAGCTCCGAGACGCGACGCTCGACGATGTCGGGCCCGTGGAAGCGCTCGAGCGCGCTGCGCAGGCGGTCGCCGCCGGTGGACGAGCGGGTCGAGAACTTGTGCACGGCCGTCTGGAGCAGCTGCGCGAGCGCGGTGCACACGTCGAGCAGGGCCTCGATGGGCTCGTCGTTCACCTGCGTGCGGTTCAAGTACAGCACGCCGTCGTAGGGCGCCTTCTGGCCGATGGGCACGCAGAGCACCTGGTCGATGCCGTAGAGCACCACCGACTCACGCTCCGAGAAGCGGCTGTCGTCGCGCACGTCGGCCACGGCGATGGCCTGCCCCTGCGTGAGGGCGGCGTCGACGATGGCGTCAGAGACGGGCACCTCGCCCTTCTGCAGCTTCTTCGCGTGGCGGACGGCGGCCGGCACCATCACGCCCGTCGCGTGGCGCACCAGCACGACCCCGGTGGAGGCGCCGACGCGCTTCATGACGGTGTCGGTGGTGTCGTCGAGAAACGCCTGCAGCGACGGCGCGGTGGCGAGACGCTCGGCGATGCGGAAGAGCATGACGAGCGAGTGGAACGCGACGGGGTACGAGGGCCCGTCGCTGGGCACCTGCACCTCCGACGTTCTGGGCTCGTTCTCGTCGGTGTCGCCCGCCGACTTGCGCTTCACCTTCGCGGGCACTGGCGGTGGCTCGGCGTCGGCCTCGAAGGGCATCGAGTTGTCGAGCACGCGCCGCACGATGGAGTCTTGAATGTCGCGCGCCATCAACACCGCGTGCGACACGTCGACGCCACGGCCGAAGCGGCGCACGGCCCCACCACCACCGGCGTCGACCATCTCGGTCGCGGCCGTCTCGGCGGTGCTGGGCTGGCGCACCACGAGCGAGTTCTCGCCCACGGCCACCACGTCTCCAGGCTTCATCGGCGCGGTGCCGACGACCTTCTCACCGTTGAGGCGCGAGCCGTTGCGGCTGCCGAGGTCTTCGAAGACGAGCGCGTTGCCGGTGACGTGAAAGCGGCTGTGTTTTCGCGAGACGAGGTCGCCCGAGAGGACGATGTCGTTCTCGTCGGCGCGGCCGACGTGGGTGGTGCCCTCGGGGAGGTCGTACTTCGTGTCGAAGTAACCAGGGCCGTTGATGACGAGCTGCCACATCGGTCGCGGGAGTATGCCGCAAGCCGGCGTCAGCCAGCACACTCATTCACGGGGCCGCCTTCAGAGGGCGTCGAGCAGGCCCATGCGGTCTTTCAGGCGGAGCACACGGCGGGTCGACTCTTCGAGCCGCCTCATCGCCTTCGGGTCGCGCTCGGCCAGGCGCACGAGCACGCCGACGGGGTCGATGCCCTTGTCCCAATCTGGCGGCGCCGTGGTGAGGATGAGGTCGTTGCCCGCGAGGAAGGCCTGCTCGAGCACGTCTTCGGCCGAGCCGTCGATGGCCTCGGCGAGCACCTGAATCGCGATGTCGTCGGTCACGGCGAGCCAGTCGTGTTCGTGCACCAGCGCGACGAGCGGCGGCGACAGAATGGCCGGCTTCCCGTCGAAGGCCGCATAGGCGACGTTCGCGAGCATGACGCCGCCCAGTGAAGGCGCGGCGTCGGAGAACACCTTCGCCTCGGCCAGCACGCGCGCCTTCGGCCAGTCGCAGGTGACGAGCTGGTGGTCGGAGTCGCGGTCGATGTCTCCATACCCGGGGAAGTGTTTGCCCACCGGCACCACGCCCGTCGACAGCAGCCCCTTCGAGTACGCCTGCGCCTTCGCGGCGACGACGGCCGGGTCGCCCGAGTACGAGCGCTGGTTGCGCTCCATGTGGCCTGACGGGGCGACGTCGAGCACGGGCGCGAGGTTCAGGTTCAGCCCGAGCCACTTCATGGTGCGGCCCACCTTCACGCCCCACTCGCGCACCTCGTCGTCGCTCAGCGCCGCCATCTCGCGCGCCGACGGCAGCTCCTTGAGCGCCTTCACGCTCGAGAGCCGGTTCGAGCGCCCGCCCTCCATGTCGACCGAGAAGAACGGCGGCACCGCGGCGCGGGCGCGGGCAGCGTCGATGCGCTCCTTCGCCTTCGTGGTGTTGCGCAGCATCGTTCCGAGAAAGAGCACGCCACCGACCTGCACCGGGCCCGTCTTGTCGACCTGCGGGTACGCGAGCAGCAACTGGGCCGCTCTCGCGCGGGTGTCGAGGCTGGCCAGCACCCGCTCGACGCGCGCCTCGTCGACCTTTCGCTCGAGCGGAAACGCGTGGAGCTTCTGCGTCGGCAGCGCGACACCCGCGTCGACGAGCACGGGAGCAGGCACGACGCCTTCACGAGCGCCGCCATCGTCGGCCACGGCGAAGGAAGAGACGGTGAGGCTGATCAGCAGCAGACGGAAGAAGCGCAGGCAGTGACTCCGTGAAGCACCGACTTCACCACCGAAACAGGGCTCGCGCCGCTTCCCTTCCTCGCCTTCGCGGGCAGGTCAGGGAACCCGGCCGACGGCGATGACCGACAGGCCGGCGCGCCTCGCGAGCAGCCGATCGGCCAGCTTCCACAGCGGCACGAGGCGGTCGAACAGCGTGGCTTCGGCCTTCGGAATCTCGGGGCGCGAGAACAAGCCGCCCGTCACCGCCCAGCCCAGCGTGGCGACGGCGTTGAAGTACTGCGTGTTGGTGACCTCGAGGCCCGCGCGGGAGAACGCCTCGACGAGCGTCTTGCGTGTGTAGCGGCGGTAGTGGCCCAACTGCACGTCGAGCTCGTTGTGCAGCCACTTGTAGGCCGGCACGAGAATGACGACGTTGCCGCCCGGCTTCACGAGGCGACGACAGTTCTCGAGCGCGCGCACGTCGTCGGCGATGTGCTCGACGACGTTGAGCGCGAACACGGTGTCGAAGGTGCCCAGGTGGTGCGCGTAGACGTCGGCGAAGCGCGCGTGCACGAGGTCGATGCTGACGACGTCGTGCCCGGGAAACGACTGCTCGAGGCGCCGCACGTACGGGGCGCGCAGGTCGCTCAAGACCAGGTCGTGGCCTTCGTCGACGAAG
>JAEUJR010000079.1 GCA_016793585.1 Archangium sp. | reverse complement strand
GAACAGGGTCTTCTCGTCGCCGAGCACCTCGAGCTTCACCCAGGTCGACAGGCCGAGCTCGGCCGCGAGGTGGCAGGTGCGAACCGCGTCGTCGGCGTTGTAGCAACCGGCGGTGTTGGGCAGCAGCTTGAAGCGGTTGGTGTCGATGAACGAGAGCAGTGACTGCTCCTTCGGCGCCTTGAGATCGAGTCGGCGCACGGCGACCGTCACCATCTCGGCGCCCGAGGCCTCGTGACAGGCCTTCATGACCTCGTGGCTCGGGTACTTGCCAGTGCCGATGATGAGGCGCGAGGTGAAGGTGTGGCCGGCGATGGTGAAGGGCTTGTCGTGGTGCATGGGGCTCCTGGGTCAACCGCCGCCGACGAAGGTGACGATCTCGAGACGGTCGTTCGGCGCGAGGGCCGTCTCTGGGTGACGGGCTTTGGGAACGACCTGTTCGTTGAGCTCGACGGCCACGCGGCGCAGGTCGATGCCGAGCGTGGTGAGCAGGGCGGTGATGGTCACACCGTCGGCGATCTCGCGGGGCTCTCCGTTGATCACGACCTGCATGCGGGCGTTCTGCACCCTTTCGGGGAAGGGGAGCAACCGGTTTGCTGGAGCCCGGGTAAGTTTGCGCGCCATGCGTCTCGGTTTGCTGGCTCTCTTGCTCCTCGGGTGTTCGGCGCCGTCTCAGGTCGACGCCGGAGACCCGTTTCTCAATCGGGGCCCGTACGCTTCGGGCAGCCGGCACCTGTCGATCACGACCGACGCGGGAAGAACGCTGCCTGTCGAGGTCTGGTACCCGGCGACCGGAGCCACGAGCAGCTTCCCCGTCGAAGAGTTCGAAGACGGCGCTCGCCGAACGCAGCTCGCGAGCTGGGTCGCGCAGGCGCCCGAAGCGTGCACGCCCAGAACCGCGCACTCGACGCGAGATGCACCGGCCGCAGACGGAACGTTTCCACTGCTCGTCTTCTCGCACTGCACCGAGTGTTTCCGCTTCAGCCTGCACACGGTCGCCGAGCACCTCGCCTCACACGGCTTCGTCGTCGCCGCGCCCGATCATGTCGGCAACACGCGCTTCGATGGCGGCGCTCCCCTGACCAACGCGTTCCTCGAAGTGCGCGCCTCCGACATCTCGGGCGTGATCGACTCGATGAGCAGCAACCCGCAGGTCGACCCGGCCCGCATCGCCGTCTTCGGTCACAGCTTCGGCGCCGTCACCACCGCCAGGGTCGTCGAGCGTGACTCGCGAGTTCGCGGAGGCTTCCTCATCGCCGCGCCCGCCGACAGCCCGATTCTCAACGCGGGAGCGCTGCCCCGCATCACCAAGCCGCTCAGCTTCCTGCTCGCCATGGAGGACAACTCCATCTCGTTCGTCGGCAACGAGTTCATTCGCGACAACTTCACGAAGGGCCAGCGGCCGACGTGGCTGATCGAGGTCGAGAACGCGGGCCACTGGAGCCCCTCCGACATCGCGGGCCTCGGCGGCTCGTACCTGCCCGGCTGTGGCGACGGCGTGCGCGACCTCGACGGCGGCGTCTTCACCTACCTCGACAACGAGCTCGGCCGACAGATCACGAAACGCTCGGTCGCCGCGTGGGCGACGTTCGTACTCAAGGACGACTCGGCTGCGGCCACCGCGCTCTCCACCGAAACGCCCGCAGGCGTCGTGCACGTTCGTTCGAGGCGCCCATGATCGATCTCGACGAACTCCACCGCCGCGTCCCCATCGCCGACGGCCACGCCGACTCGCTGATGTGGAACCGCGATCTCACGAAGGCCTCCGACGAAGGCCACGTCGACTTCCCGCGGCTGCGCGAGGCGGGGGTGAAGATTCAGGCGTTCACCATCGTGACCCGCGGCCTGCCCGTCATCGACGGCTTCCCGCTCTTCATGCTCAAGGAGCGCTGGCCCGCCGAGGCGCGCGCGAGCGAGTGGACGAGGTGCTCCTTTCAGGTCGACCGCCTCGAGCACTTCTGCGCCACCTCGAACGGCCTCGCCGCCATCGCGGGCACGAAGACGGGGCTCGAGTCGAACCTGCGTGAAGGCCGCCTCTCTGCGGTCATCGGCATCGAAGGTGCGCATGCGATCGAAGGCCAGGTCGATCGCGTGAAGACGCTCTTCGAGCGCGGCGTGCGGTTCATGTCGCTCACGCACCTGTCGAACAACGAGCTCGGAGGCACCTCGACGCCGATGATGGGCAACCGCCCGCTCACGCCGCTGGGCCGTGAGACGCTCGACGCGATGGCGGCCGCGGGAATGGTGATCGACGTCGCGCACGCGTCGCCCGCGATGCTGCCAGAGCTGCTCTCGCATCGAACGATTCGGCCGTTCTGCAGCCACGCGGGCGTGCAGGGGGCGACGAAGTTGTGGCGCAACCTCGACGACGTCACGCTGAAGGCCATCGCCGACAAAGGCGGCGTCGTCGGCGTCATCTTCGCGCCGCAGTTCGTTGGCGGGCGGCAGTTCGCCGATGTCGCGCGGCACATCGAGCACGCGGTGCAGGTCATGGGAGAAGACGGCGTCGCGCTCGGCAGTGACTTCGACGGCATGATCCCGCTCCCGCAGGGCATGCGAGACGTTCGCGACCTCAAGAAGCTCACCCAGACGCTGCTCGATCGGGGCATGACGGTGCGCGTCGTCGAGAAGGTGCTGGGGCACAACTTCCGCCGCTTCTGGTCAGAGGTTCTTGCTTGACGCGCTGGGCGCGCGGGTCGATGGTGCGCGCGCTTTCCGGGCCGACCACTCACGCAGCTCCCTTCCCCCAATGCGCCACCTCCTGCTCGTCTCCACGCTCATCACCAGTCTGTTCGCCGTCGGCTGCGGCACGCCCAAGGCGGGCGACTCCTGCAACGTCACGGGCTTCCTCTGCGCGAGCGGTAGCGCGGCGCTGGAGTGCAAGGTCGGCAAGTGGGTCGAGCTGCCGTGCAAGGGCACCAACGGCTGCAAGCGTGAAGGCGACGTCGTGAAGTGCGACATGACGGGCAACGTCGAGAACGACGCGTGTGCCTCGTCGGCCGAGCGCAAGGGCCTGTGCACGTCTGACGGCAAGGCCACCCTCGAGTGTCTCGACGGCACGCTGAAGAAGACGAACACCTGCCGCACCTGCATGGTCAGCGGCGAGACCGTCGTCTGCCAGCCGTGAGCTGATGCGCTGGGCGTTCTTCGCGTTCGCGCTGCTCCTTTCTTGTGGAACCAAGCCGCCGTGCGATCGCACGTCGTGCTCGATCGGCTGCTGTGACTCGCGTGGGCTCTGTGTCTCGGGCCTCAGCGACTCGGCGTGTGGCGAGCGGGGCGCAGCGTGTGAGGCGTGCCCCAGCTCGTCGGTCTGTCAGGCCGGCCGCTGTGGCGCTCTGAGCGGAGCTGGTGGCGGCTCGGCGTTCTTCGATGCCGGTTCTCCCGACGCGGGCGTTCAGCTCGGGAGCGCGTGCGCGCAGCTCGGCTTCTTCTGCTTCAACCCTTCGACGGCGCTGGAGTGCG
>JAEUJR010000052.1 GCA_016793585.1 Archangium sp. | reverse complement strand
CGACGGTGCCGGGGCCCTTCTCTTCGAGGAAGCCGTTGTCGCGCATCCACTCGTCGGAGAAGTACTTCGTCACGTACGAGTTGCCCGAGTCGGGGAGCACCACGACGATCGTCTTGCCCTTGCCGACCTCTTTGGCGAGCTCGACGGCGACGTGCACGGCCGCTCCAGACGAGCCACCCGCGAAGATGCCCTCTTCACGCGCGAGGCGGCGCGCCATCACGAAGCTCTGGCGATCGTCGACCTGGCGAACCTGGTCGACCACCTTGAAGTCCATGGCGCCGCACACCATGTCTTCGCCGATGCCCTCGACCTTGTAGACGTGCGAGTCGCCGACTTTTCCCGTCTTGAAGTAGCCCGTGTAGATCGAGCCGATCGGGTCGACGCCGACGTTCTGCACCTTCGGGTTCTTCTCTTTGAAGTACTTGCCGGCGCCGCTCATGGTGCCGCCGGTGCCGAGGCCCGAGACGAAGTAGTCCATCTGGCCGTCGAGCTGGTCCCAGATCTCGGGGCCGGTCGACAGGTAGTGCGCCTCGATGTTGTCGGGCGTGTGGTACTGGTTCGGGTAGAACGAGTTCGGCGTCTCCTTCACGATGCGCTTGGCCGTCTCGTAGTAGCTGCGCGGATCTTCGGCGGGCACGTTCGTCGGCGTCACCACCACCTGCGCGCCCATGCCCTTGAGGCGGTTGATCTTCTCGGTCGACATCTTGTCGGGCATCGTGAAGATCGTTCGGTACCCGCGCACGGCGGCGACCATCGCCAGGCCGAAGCCGGTGTTGCCCGAGGTGTTCTCGACGATGGTGCCGCCGGGTTTGAGGCGCCCGTCTTTTTCGGCCTTGTTCACGATGTGCACGGCCATGCGGTCTTTCACCGCGCCGCCGGGGTTCATGAACTCGAGCTTCACGTACACCGTCGCGTCGTTCGGACCGACGAGGGCGTTCAGCTTGACGAGGGGCGTGTTGCCGATGGCATCGAGGACGTTGTCGAAGACGCGCTTCATGGTGGAGCGCGTATAGCCAATCGGGCCCAGCTGGGAATCAGCGATCGTCGACGAGGTGATCCATCGTCTTGCCCTTGCGGCTGATGACAGCCGTCATTCCCTGCTGGGCGTCGGCGGCGTCACGGAGCACGTGGGCGAGGGCGCCGATCTCGCGAATCCACTCGTTGGCGCGCGGACCCAGACCCGAGAACGAGACGGCGAGCAGCGGCGGCTCCTTCGTGCGGCCGAGCCAGTAGTCGAGCACCTCGTGCTTCTCTGGCGCCGAGACGGGGCGAAGGCGCTTCGACTCGCGATCGAGCAGGCTGCTCAGCGCCGACGGCATACGCGCCGCCCATTCGCTCACGGTGATCATCGGGCGCCACGCCCAGTCGGCGCGGGCGAGGCCGGCCTTCGGGTTGTAGATGCCGTTGCCTTCGGTGGTGAGCACCTGGTCGGGGGGGAACGCCGGCACCGGGTCCCACGTGCCCGTCAACATGGTGGCCAGGCCGAACTTCTTGCGGGGGGCGCCCCAGAAGGCGTGCCGAAATTGCTCGGCCTTCTCGTCGTCGGCGTAGGGGTAGCTCGGGTCTTCGAGCATCAGCGCGAGGTGAAACGTCTCTTCCCATGGGCCGGCGTAGCCCATGTACTGGTGCGAGATGCTCCAGCCTTCGCTGTCGCTGAACCACTCGTGAAAGAGCAGGCGGTAGACGGCTTCGCTCCAGCGCTCGTCGGTGAGCCCGAAGAAGCTGCCTTCGGCGTTGTGATCGAGCACCAGCTCGAGCAGCACACGCGTGCCTTCGTCGTTGAGGTGGCGCAGCAGGTGCTCGATCGCGGGCACGGCATCGACGACGCCGAGCTCGAACGCGGGGAACACCACCTGCCGCAGAAACTGGTCGTTGATGGGGCGAAGGACGACTTCCATGAGGCGCGCGCGAGACTACGCAACGAGGGTCACTGCGTCATGCGACGAGTGGACGAAGCAGGGAGCAGGTTGGCGGCGCTCAGCGCACGCCGTCACACACGCGCTCAGGCCTTCGAGTCTTCCTGCAGGAGCAGCTCGTGCACGGCGCGCGCGTCGGTGGCCGCGAGGATGTTGTCCTTGAGCTGATCGGAGCGGAAGAGGCGAGAGAGCCGTGAGAGCGCCTTGAGGTGCAGCCCGGCGGAGTTCTCGGGCGCGACGAGGGCGAAGAAGAACTGTGAGGGCCGGCCGTCACGCGCTTCGAAGTCGACGCCTTCGCGCGAGACGCCGAAGCAGGCGATGAGGGTGGGCAGCTCGGCGAGGCGCCCGTGGGGAATCGCGACGCCCTTCTCCATACCCGTCGAGCCCAGCTTCTCGCGCTCCTCGAGCACCTGCATGAAGCGCGCTTCGGTCACCTGGGGCCACGCGCGGGCGAGGGCCTGGGCGAGCTGGCGGAGCACGTCGACTTTGGAGCCTGCGGTGAGCGCCGGGGTGACTGCCTCGACCTTGAGGAACTCCGCGATGCGCATCGTGCGCGGCTGATAGCCGAGCCCAGCGGTGGGCCGCAAGGCACGTGAGCCGATCGATGTCGGATCTTCGTCGAAGCAGGTGCTCGGCCGCGTGCACGTGGCGCGGTCTCCTTCACGCGAGTCACAGCCATTCTCGTGCGCCCGTGGTGCAGCGCGTGTAGCCTCGCGCGACTTCGTGATGCGTCGGCGCACGTCACTCCCAACCCTCTGCCTCGCGTTGTTCGCCGCGTGTGCCCACGAGCGCGCGGTCGTGGCGAATTCAGACGCCGACCGCCCCTTCTGGGACAGGCCGCAGCGCACGAAGCAGCTCGAGCCCGCCGTCACCCCCGCGCCACCGCCCGCCGCGACAGCCGCACCCGCGACGAAAGAGGCCGAGCTGCTCGCGCGCATGTCGCTCGAAGAGAAGATCGGCCAGGTGATGATGGTGGGCTTCTCGGGCCTGGCGGTCGATCAGTCGATCGCCGAGCTGCTCCAGCGGGGCCACGTCGGGGGCATCTGCCTCTTCAAGCGAAACATCGAGTCGGCGGAGCAGGTGGCGAAGCTGAATGACGACGTGCGCGCGCTCTTCGAGGGCCGGGTACCGCCGTTCATCGCGGTCGATCAAGAGGGCGGCAACGTGGTGCGCCTGTCTGATCGCAACGTCGTGCTGCCCGGCAACATGGTGCTCGGCGCGACGCGTGACGCGCAGCTCGCGTACGAGGCGGGCCGGGCGCAGGGCGACGATCTGCGGCGGCTGGGCTTCACGATGAACCTCGCGCCGGTGCTCGACGTGAACTCGAACCCGCGCAACCCGGTCATCGGCATTCGCGCTTTCGGTGACGACGTGCGGCTGGTGAGCGAGCTGGGCGTGCAGTTCGTGCGAGGGCAGCAGGCGGCGCGCATCGTCACGGTGGCCAAACACTTCCCCGGCCATGGCGCGGTCGAGGCCGACTCGCACAAGGGGCTGCCGATCGTCACGGCGCCCGAGCGGGTGCTGCGCCACCAGCTCGAGCCGTTCGTGGCGGCGATGCACGCGGGGCTCGACGGCATGATGACGGCCCACATCGCCACGCCCACGCTCTCGAACGGAGACTCGATGCCCGCGACGCTCTCGCGCCACGTGCTGGGTGACGTGCTGCGTGACGAGCTGGGGTTCGACGGCCTCGTGCTGACCGACGAGCTCGAGATGGATGCGATCGACACGCGCTTCGGGGTCGGGCACGCGGCGGTGCTGGCGGTGAACGCGGGCGCCGACATGGTGCTGGTGCCGTGGCGGGTCGAGAAGGTGAACGAGGTGCGCGAGGCGCTGCTGGCGGCGATCGATCGCGGCGAGCTCTCGGTGCGACGGGTCGACGAAGCGGTGACGCGGGTGTTGCGGGCGAAGCTGGCGCGCGGCGTGTTCGAGCCACTGTCTCCCCGCGCGGAGCGGCTGGCGGCGCTGGGCAGCGGGGCCGCGGTGGTGACGCGCATCGCCAACGCCGCGGTGACGCTGCTGCGCACCGATCGCAAGGTCTTCCCGCTCAAGGCGAAGCAGCGCGTGGTGGTGATCACCGCCGAGCAGTCGCTGGCCGACGAGCTGTCGCAGCGCCTGCACCCGGTGAAGGCGTTGGTGGTGCCCGCGTGGCCGGGGTCGAAGGCGCGCGCCGACCTGAAGCGGCAGGTGAAGTCGTTGGCCGACGGCGCCGACGTCGTCGTCATCGGCGTGGTGAACTCGCACCAGGTCGAGCTCGCGACGGTGGCGCAGCTGTCGGGCAAACCGGTGGTGGCGGTGGTGATGGGCGCGCCCTACCTGGGCAGTCAGCTGCAGAGCGCGGTGGTGATGACGGTGTATTCGTATCGCGAGTCGACCGCCGAAGCCGCTGCGCGCGCGCTGGTGGGCGAGCTGCGGCCGTCAGGGCGGTTGCCGGTGGCGCTGCCGAAGATGCCGTTCGGCTTCGGCCTCGACGTCAACGGCAGAAGGTTGCCAGAGGCTGCACAGGCGGGGGTGAGCCCGCCCGCGCTCTCGCCCAGCATGCCGTGAGGCGCTGTGGAGCGGCGGCGCTGCTGACTGCCGCCGTCCAACCGACCGACTGCCTCGGCTCAGCCGACGAGCGACTTGCGCTCGACCGCCGACGCTTCGATCAACCCGAAGGTGTGATCCTTGCGGCGGTACACGACGTTCATCTCCATCGTCGTGCTGTTGGTGAACACGTAGAAGTCGTTGTTCACCAGATCCATCTGCATGATGGCCTCTTCGACCGACATCGGCCGCGCGAGGAACTCGTTCTTCTTGATGATGCGCGGGCTCTGATCGGTGGCCTCGTCAGCGGCGGCCTCGAAGACCTGGTGACGCCACTTCATCTTGTCGACCAGCTCCTGGTTGTGGTGCACGCGATCGCGGCCGTGCTTCTCCTTGAGGCGCTCCTTGTAGCGCTTGAGCTGCTTCTCGATCTTGTCCATCGCGAGATCGATCGAGGCGTACATGTCCTGGCTGCGCTCCTTGCCACGCAGCATGTAGGGG
>JAEUJR010001123.1 GCA_016793585.1 Archangium sp. | reverse complement strand
AAGACGCGAACGTAGAGGCGGCCGTCTTCACGCAACGGCATCGGCGCGGGCTCGCTCGGGCGGAAGAAGCCATCGGCCAGCGGGCTGGTCGGCTCGAAGCGGGGCACACCCGTCGGCTGCGTCACCGTCGCGAGCTTGCTGCCCGCATCGGGGCTCACCATCGGAATCGTGACCGTCGTCGTCGTCGGAGGCGGTTTCGCCGTATTCGGCGTCACCGCCAGCAGCACGCCGCCATCGAGGCCACGCTTCGACACCACGTCCTGCCAGCAGCGCGGCGGCAGCCCGTTGCCGTCATCGGAGCGCTGAAGCACCTCGAGCTCGTACTGGCTCAGCTCGTTCATCAACGAGCACTGCTTCGAGATGCGGCTGCGCCAGGCGGCGAACGCGGTCTGCAGACACCGCTCACAGGCGACGGCGCGGGAATGATCGGCCTCGAGCTGCGCGACGCTCTCTTGCGACTCGAGCCGGCTGACGATGCCGGCCGGGCTCGAGCGCTGGCAACGGCAGTCACGCAGCTCGCGCGAGGCGAGGAAGCCGAGGGTGTAGTCGCGATCGAGCTCCATCTTCGCGCGCTGGTTCGCGAGGCCTCGCCAGGTCTCGAGCATGTTCTCGGTGGCGGTTCCGGTCGCAGCGGGCGCGGTCGTGTTGCCGACCAACGCTCCCGTCGGTGGATTCGCGGAGCCGTTCGCAGTGGTCGTCGTGCTGCTCGGGGTGATGGTGGTCGTTCCACCCGGCGTGGTGACCGTCGTGCCCGCCGGAGTCGTCACGGTGGTGCCGTTCGGCGTGGTCACCGTGGTGCCAGCGGCGTTCGCGACGGTGGTTCCCGTCGTGGTGGTGACCGTGCCCGCCGGAGTCGTCACGGTGCCGTTCGCCGTGGTCACCGTCGTGCCAGCGGCGTTCGCGACGGTGGTTCCCGTCGTGGTGGTGACGGTGGTTCCGTTGGGCGTCGTCTTGCCCGGCCCCGCAGGCGTGGTCACGGACGTGCCGTTCGTGGTCGCGACGGTGGTGCCGTTCGGCGCCGTCGTGGTCGGAGTCGTCACCGCCGAGCCATTCGGCGGCGTAGTCGTGGAGTTCGTCGTCGCGCTCGTCGTGGCCCCGGGGGTCGTGACGTTCGTCTTGCCTGTCACCGTCGTGCCCGTCGGATTCGCAGTGGCGGTCGTCGTGGTCGTCCCGCCGCCGGCACTTCCTCCACCCGAGGCGACCGCGGAGCTTGCGACGACCAGGGCCGCCGTCTTGCCGGGTGTCGTGGCAGCGCCGACGACGGCAGTTCCACCTCCACTGCCCTTCGCAGCAACCGCAGGGCCACCAGCAACAGCAGCCGCTCCACCACCCGAGCCCGGCGCATCGAGCGACATCGAGACGCGCGTGGTGTCGACCTTGCCGCTGCGCACCTGCTGCGCGCACTCGAGCCCGCGCGCGAACAGCCACGTCTTGTAGTTCGCGTATTCGTTCTGAACCGTCGACGCGAGGCGCGCGAGATCCATACGCGACTGGGCCTGCGCGAAGAGGTCGGGGCGCGAGCGCTCCTTGCAGTTCACCGCGGTGTTCGGCCGCTCGTTGAGGCCGCTGCGCTTCGGCGGGTACTTCTGGCCGCGGTACGGGCGATCGAGATCGGCGAGCGAGTCGGTGAGCGCCTTCGTGAGGTCGTCGGTCAACGCCGCCTTCGCTTCGTCGCATGAGGCGAGCGCGCGCGCACAGTCACCGACGGGGGCTCCGTTCGGGTCGATCGCCTTTGGCTTCTTCCCTTCGGCGCGCTGCCCCGCCGTCCACGCGCCGCCGGAGTCGAAGCACCACGTCGCGACCGAATCGAGGCCGACCGACAAGGTGCCGCTCTTCTGAGCGAACGTCTTGAGCGGCGCGACGTCATGAAGCGGCGGGGGTTCGCACTCTTGAGGCAGCGGAACTCCGGCCAGCAGGCTGAGAACGACGAGTGACGTCACGGGGAGGGTTTCTAGCGCACCGGGGCCCGAGTCACACCGCCTTGAAGGCCCGGTCGAGATCGTCGATCAGGTCTTGCGCGTCTTCGACCCCCACCGAGAGGCGAATGAGCCCATCGGTGATGCCGAGCCGTTCGCGGGTGTCTTTCGGAATCGAAGCGTGCGTCATGATCGCGGGGTGCTCGATGAGCGACTCGACGCCACCGAGCGACTCGGCGAGCGCGAAGATCTTCACCGTCTTCAAGAACCGGCGCGCGTTCTCGAGGCCGCCCTTCATGTCGAACGTCATCATGCCGCCGAAGCCCTTCATCTGACGCTTCGCGAGCTCGTGGTGCGGGTGCGAGGTGAGGCCCGGGTAGGTGACGGTGTTCACGATCGGGTGCTTCGCGAGCCACTCAGAGACCTTGAAGGCGTTCTGCTGGTGGCGCTCCATGCGCAGGTGGAGCGTCTTCACGCCGCGCAAGACGAGGAACGCATCCATCGGGCCGGGCACGCCACCGACCGCGTTCTGGTGAAAGCCGATGCGCTGGGCGAGGCCTTGATCGTTCGTGCACGAGAAGCCGCCGATGACGTCGCTGTGGCCGTTCAAGAACTTCGTCGTCGAGTGCGTGACGATGTCGAAGCCGAACTCGAGCGGGCGCTGGAAGTACGGCGTCATGAAGGTGTTGTCGCAGACGCTGACGAGGCCGTGCTTCTTCGCGATCTCGGCGGCGCGGGCGAGATCGATCAGCTTCAGCATCGGGTTCGTCGGCGTCTCGACCCACACGAGCTTCGTCTTCGGCGTGATCGCCGCTTCGATGTTCTCGGGCTTCGTCATGTCGACGAACGAGAACGTCAGGCCCATGCGCTTGAAGACCTTGTCGAACTGCCGAAAGGTGCCGCCATAGACGTCGTCGCTGACGATGACGTGATCGCCGGTCTCGAGCAGATGCATGAGGCAATCCGTCGCGGCGAGACCCGAGGCGAAGGCGAAGCCGAACTTCGCGCCTTCGAGGGCCGCGAGGCAGGCCTCGAGCGCCGTGCGGGTCGGGTTGCGCGTGCGGGAATACTCGTAGCCCTTGTGCTCTCCCGGCCCCGCCTGAACGTAGGTCGAGGTGAAATAGACCGGCGTCATGATCGCGCCGGTGGTGGGGTCGGGCTCCTGGCCTGCGTGAATGGCGAGCGTGTCGAAGCGCATGGCCGCGACTTAGCGCGAACCGTCAACGAGCGGGCTCGGGACACATCTTGTCGAACGCGCGCGCCTTGATGCCACCGGCAGGGCACTTCACACCACGCCGGACGACAGCGTCGCGAATCGGCTCGGGCGACTCCCACATCTTCGCGAGAAACCCGAGCACGCCATCGCTCGGCTGGTCGGCGTAGGCGACGTCTTCCCAGAGCCCCTCGTCCATCTCGCCCAGGGCGAAGAACGCCATCGCGCCGACGGTGGCGCGGCCGTTGAAATGGTGCCGGTAGTTCTTCACCTCGGCCTTGTCGGTCAGCAGGGCGACCAACTGCGGAACGGCGTCGCACTCGAGCAGCTCGAGGCGCTTCAGCTCCCACCAGGGAACGCAGCCTTCTCCGAGCTCGACGTCGTTGTGAACGGCCAGCAGCTCGTCGCGAAGGGTCGCCCGGTCGCCTGCACACGAACTGACCAACACGGTCATCAAGAGCCCTTTCACGGGTGCTTCGACGACGGCCCAGATGGACCAGTTCCCGACGCAACCACCTGATTCCTGAACTCGGGAAGGGTGTTGGCGGCTCGAGGCATCTCTCGTCAGATGAGGGCGCTGCTGCTGGCCATGACGTTGATCGGGTGCACCGGCGAGATCGTCCTGCCTCCACCGCCCAGCCCCACGTGCGCAGAGCCGACGCGCCTCAAGCGGCTCAACGCGACCGAGTACCGCGCCATCGTGGCGCAGCTCTTCCCCGATGGGGGCGCGCGCGGGCTCGAAGCGCCTTTTGCCCAGCCTCGACGCACCGACGTGTTCTCGACCTGGGCAGGCCAGGCCACCATCAGCGAGTACGAGGTCGACGACGTCTGGGCAGCGGCCGACCTCGTCGCGACGGAGTGGACCAACCGCCAACCACAGCTCTGCGCTGGCAACACTCGCTCGCTCGACTGTCTTCGCCGCGTCTACGCACCCGCACTTGCCGCGCTGTGGTCGCGCACGCCGAGTGACGAGGAGCTCGGAGCGTTCGCGGCTTCGTTGAACGAGGCCGAACGTGAGCTCGCGCCGAAACAAGCGGTCATCGCGACGTTACGCCCGCTGCTGATGAGCCCCGACTTTCTCTTCCGCTCCGAGCTCGGCGTCGATGGCCGGTTGAAGTCGTCAGAGGTCGCGGCCGCGCTCTCGTTCACGCTGTGGGAGCGCCCGCCCGATGCGCAGCTCCGTTCGCTGGCCGACGCCGATGCCCTCGCCTCGACCGAGGCCATCGCCACCGAGACGCGCCGACTGCTCGAACACCCGGCCGACGTTCCTGCGCTGCGCCGCTTTCTGCGCGAGTTGCTGCAGTACGAGAACGCGAGGTCGACGTTCAAAGACACCGCCCTCTTTCCGTTTCACCGCGCGGGCGAGCTGGTCGACGACACCGAGAAGGTCGTGGAGCGCCTCGTCACCGAGCACGCACGCTCGGGCCTTCACCGCGCGCTCCTCACGAGCGACCTCGTCTACGTGCGGCCCTCGACGGCGAAGAGCTGGAACGTCTCCCTCTCGGCCGATGCTGGCGTGTTCCTCTCAGACCCGACTCGCTCAGGGGTGCTCACCCACCCTTCGTGGCTGGTCGCGATGAGCGAGCCCGACCACAACCACCTCGTTCGTCGCGGTCGGTTCGTTCGAGAGCGACTGCTGTGCGGCGAAGTCCCCATGCTGCCGGGCGGCGTCGTTCCGCAGATCGAGAAGAAGCCCGGCCTCACCTTTCGGCAGCGCATCGAGCAGCACTCGACCGATCCCGCCTGCGCGGGCTGCCACCAGTTGATGGACCCGCTCGGCATGGGCTTCGAGGCGTGGGATCACGTGGGGCGGCCGCAGACGATGGACAACGGCGGTGTCGTCTCGACAGCTGGAGCGCTCTCGGGCGCCGGCGATGTCGACGGGCCCTACGGCGACGTGAAGCAGCTGATGCAGCGCCTCGCCGAGTCGCCGCAGGTGAAGGCCTGCTGGGTGAAGCAGGTGTTCCGCTTCGTGCGCGGGCGTGACGTCATCGCGACCGATCGCTGCGAGCTCGACCGCCTCACCCGGCTCTACGACGACTCTGGCGAAGACACGCTGGCGGTCATCGAGGCGCTGTTCGCCTCCGAGGCCTTCCTTCAGCGCACACAGGTGACGCCATGACCATCTCGCGCCGACGATTCCTCTCGTCACTCGGCCTCGGCGCTGCGTCGCCAGTGCTGCTCCCGCTCGCGACCCAGCTGTCGCGCAACGCGTGGGGCCAGACGCCGCCGTCGGCGAAGAACGTCGTGTTCATCTCGATGAGCGGTGGGCTGCCCGATCTGCAGCTCGGCTGGCCGTCGCGGCGACCGATGGGCATGAACGACGCCAGGCGGGCGACCACGTTCACCGAGTGGGACTATCACCCTGCCCTCGCCCCGCTCGCTCCCTGGCGCGACAAGACGGTCATTCTGCGCAACCTCACGCTCTCGCTCGGCGCCATGCAGCACAGCGGTGACTACGGCCTGCTCGCAGCCAGAGGCCTCGGCGACGGAGAGACGGCGCTGGGAAACACGCCGGCCGGGCAGACCATCGATCAGGTGCTCGCCGATCGCCTCGGCGCCGAGACACCGTTTCGCTCGCTGCTCTTCGGCGTCGATCAAGATCGACGCAAGGTGATGCACGAGTCGCTGTTCGCGCGCGCGGCCGGCCAACCCCTCTCGCACCCGGTGCAGGCTGCGCGTCTGTTCGAAGCGCTCTTCCCGGTGGCGTCGGCGAATCAAGAGAAGACCGCGCTCGATCGCCGCGTGATGGCGCGTGTGTCGAGCGACGTGAACCGCCTTCGCAGCAAGCTCGCAGGCCCCGAGCGGAGACAGCTCGATGGCTACCTCGAAGGACTCGAGGCGTTCGATCGCCGCCGCAGCGGCGCCGCGTGTCTCGCACCGTCAGCGCCCTCGGCCGAGCGTGGCGCCGTGAAAGAAGTGCCCGTCATGCTCGAGTTGGCGGCCACCGCGCTGAAGTGCGGCATGACGAAGGTGGTCGGCTGCTCCGTCGGCGGCGGCAACTCGCACTTCCACTTCCCCGGGCTCGTCGGGCCGCACGTCGGCACGATGTTCGAGGCGCAGGGCTTCGTCGGAGAGCACGGTCACGACGGCGCCGAGAAGTACACCGCGGGCCGCACCATCGCGTGGAACTGGCTGTCGACCGAGGTCGCGACGTTCTTGCGAGCGCTCGAGGCGCCCGGGCTCTCGGGCCGGCCGCTCCTCGACGACACGATCGTGGTGCTCTTCTCCGACTCCGGCCACGACCACCACAACCTCGAGAACAGCAACTGGCGCTTCGTGGTGATCGCCGGCCAGAACGTTCCCCTGCGAACCGGCGGGCGAATGCTGAGCTTCGCGTGGGACGTGCCCTGGGAGCGGCTGAACACCGAGTCACGCTCGGTCGCCAGCTTCTACTGCTCGCTCGCCAGCGCCGCGGGCGTTCCGCTGACCTCGTTCGCGCCCGATGGTGGCGGCGCGAGGACGAACGGCCCGCTCGTGGAGCTGGGCTAGCCGAAGCGCTGCTCGGGCGTCGGTGGCGGAACTTCTTTGAGCTCGCGGCCGTCGCGTCGCCGCGTCTCGCGTTCCTTGTACCGGCGAATCGCGCCCGAGAGGATCTCACCGATGAGCGTCGGGTAGTCCATGCCCTCGCCCTGCGAGATGAGCACGAGATCGCTCCAGCCCGGCGTCAGGCCCGGCAGCGGGTTGCACTCGAGGAAGAAGATGCGACCCGCTTCGTCCATGCGGAAGTCGATGCGCGCGACGTCACGGCAGCCCAGCGCCATGAACGCCCCACGCGCGGCGCTCTTCATGCGCTCGAGCTGCGCGGGCTCGAGCTTCGCCGGCACCTCGTACTTGATGCGATCGTTCGCCTCGAGCTTGTCCTCGAACTTGTAGATGGGCGTCTTGTCGTTGCGATCGGTGAAGACGATCTCCATCGGCGGCAGCACTTTGGGTCGCCGCTCACCGAGCAGGCCCACCGTGAACTCGCGGCCGCCGATGTACTCCTCGATGAGCGCGGGTTGATCGTAGCGATCGACCAGCTCTTTCACGACGCCGCGCAGCTCGGCCTCGGAGTGACAGACGCTCTTCTGCACGACGCCCTTGCTGCTGCCTTCGGCGACGGGCTTCACCATGAGCGGCCAGCGCGTGAACTGCTTGTCGAGGCGCTCACGGCCCGTCGTCATCAGCTGAAAGTTCGGCGTGTCGATGCCGGCCGCGCGAACCACCTTCTTCGCGAGCGCCTTGTCGAGCGCGAGCGACAGCGTCGCCGGGTCGGAGCCCGTGTACGGAATGTCGAGCAGCTCGAGCAGCGCAGGCACCTGGCTCTCGCGGTTTCGGCCACGGAACCCTTCGGCGATGTTGAACACCACGTCGACGGGCGTCGTGGAGAGCACGATCGGCAGCTCGGGCGTGGCCTCGAGATCGACGACCTCGTGCCCATGACTCGCGATGGCTTCACGAATCGCCTGCAGCGTACCGGGCGAGTCGTATTCGGCTTCGTGATCGTGCTGCCCGTCGGCGAGCGGCTTGATGCGCTTGACGTTGAAGGTGAAGCCGACGCGGAGCGGCCCCTTGCGCGCCGGTCGCGACGAGCTGCGCGCCTTGTCCTTCACGCGCTGTCGCTTCGCTGCGTTGTCGATGATCGCGCCCACCACGGCGTCGAAGTGCAGCCCTTCGAGCTCGGCGGCCGCGTACAGGCTCGCGCCAGGCTCGAGCGACGGCAGCGCGTTGATCTCGAGAAAGTACGGCACGCCCGCGTCAGACAAGCGGAAGTCCATTCGCCCCAGATCGCGGCAGTCGAGCTTCTTCACCACCGCGCGCGCCACCTTGCGCAGCCGCTCGCTCATCTCTGCGGTGATCGCCGCCGGCGCCTTCACCGACACCGACTCATAGAACTTGGTCTTCAGGTCGTAGTCGTAGATCGAGAACTTCTTGCCGTCGGTGTACTGGCGATCGACCACGTACTCGACGGGCGACAGCACCCCATCGAAGTCGTTGTCGACGTGCTCGAGGAACGGCACCGTCAGATCCTTGCCGACGATGAACTCCTCGACGAGCAGACCGGCGGGGTACTTCTCGAGCGCCTCGGCCACCTTCTTCTTCAGGCTGTCGACGTTCTCGGCCACCGAGTCCTGGGTGATGCCCTTCGAGCTGCCCTCGAAGTTCGGCTTCACGATCACGGGAAAGTGAAGCTCGTCGGGCTTCAAGTCAGACGGCTTCTCGACGAACTGCCAGCCCGGCGTGCGCACCCCATGTTCCCGCAGCACCAGCTTGGTGAGCTGCTTGTCGAGCGTGAGCGCCAGCACGTACGCGTCGCTGCCGGTGTACGCGAAGCCCAGCTCTTCGAAGAGCGCGGGGAAGAAGGCTTCGCGAAAGCGGCCACGCCGGCCCTCGGCCGTGTTGAAGATGAGATCAGGCGAGAAGGCCTCGAGGCGCGCGACCAGCTGCGACGCGGGGCCCGAGACCTCCATCTTCTCGACCCGATGCCCGAGCCGCTCAATGGCCGACGCGAGCGCGTTGACGGTTTCTTCCGTGTCGAACTCGGCCTCTTCTTCCGAGTCCGACAGCCTCAGGTTGTGCGTGAGCGCGATGCGCATGGAGTTCAGGTGGGCGACGTATCGGAAGACTTCTCCGCCGTCGCCTTCAAGCGTGCCGGAGCGCGTGCTGGCTCGGCGAGGGAACCGGTCTGCGGCTGACCGGCGACGACCTTGCCGTCGACGACCTGCGTCTGGGCCCAGAGATCGCCGAGCCGCAGCCCGTCGCGATCGCGCCAGCACTTCACGGCTTCGATGCCGCCGATCACCAGAATGCCCGCCACGAAGGCCTTGAAGCCGAGCTCGGGCATCATCGAGAGAATGATGATCAGCCCGAAGGGCGCGTTGCGCAGCACCGAGTCGCGGTTGCGCGCGCTCTGGCGGTTGGGCAGGTAGACGACCTTCACCCCGAACAGCTTCTTGCCCGGGCTCTGCCCCTGAATCATGCCGTCGGCGAAGAGCAGGTAGAGCAGCGCGATGACGATGCCGGCCGGGCCGGTCGATTGGTACAGCGTCCACGCGATCAGCACGTCGACGAGCCGCGCGCCGCCACGCAGCAGCAACGACGCCTTCGGGTACGGAGAGCCCTCTTCTTCTCCGACGACTCGCAGGCCTGGGCGCTGGGTGGTGGTGCTCATCGACTTACTCGTCTTCTCCGGCCAGCTGTTGCAGGCGCGTCCACGCGTCGACGGGCGCCGCAGCGCTCGTGTCGGGAGCATCGGGCCCGATCACCAATCGGCGCAAGTGTCGATCGGCGTCAGACTCCGAGCGGTAGCGGTGCTCGTCTTCGGCGACACCTTCGCGAGTGAAGAAGACGAAGGCCATCGACGGGCGCTTCGACGACTCGCGCATGGCGAACTGCACGCCGTCGAACGTCCACCCCTGGCGAACCCAGTCGTTCACCGTGCGCTCGAGCGCGCCTTCGTCGACGTTCGAGAGCTCGACGACCTTGTACTGCAACACCTTCTGGGCCGGGGGCGGCGCGGAGTGCTTCGGCGCGCGTCGCGAAGAGCGCGCTTTCTTCACCACCAGGGGCTCACCTTCTTCGACTCGCTCGCCGTGGCAGGCACGGCCCAGTTCTGCGGGCCGGGCGCGGGCGCTCCGGGTTGATTCGCGTTCGGGTTCTCGGCCGCCTCGACCCAGAAGATGCTGACGACGGTCTTCGCGCCGATCGCGCCGACTGCGCCGAGCACATAGGGAACGACCGTGGTGGACCAGTTGAGGCCCAGCACCAGGCCCGACAGCAGGAACACCGCCGCGCCAACGCCGATGCCGAAGAGGTTGGCTCTCATGATCTGCGTCGTCGACGGGTTGAACTTGAGCGTCGCGAACGCCATCGCCGCTGCGCCGATGGCCGGAGTGATCATCATCGCGTCGAGGCCGACCCGAATGTTGCCGCCACCGGCGCCGGTCGCCGCGATCATGCCGATGATCAACGCCGTGTAGATCATCGCCCACGCCGCGCCCGACACCATCAGCGTGCCCTTGTTGAGCGGAATGTCGCCACCGCCGATCACCGTCGTGAGCCACGCGCCGGCGAGGCTGCCGATGAGAATCGTCCACGTGACGGCGTAGGCGCGGTCGACCGCAGGCGCGGCCATGGCGATGAGATCGGTGAGCGCGCCGAGGAACGCGCCGCCCACGAACGAGTTCACGATGCCGAAGTTCGCGGTGCGGTGGCTGATCCAGTGGTTGAACTGCCACCAGGCCGACGCGCCGAAGCCGACACCCGCGCCGATGAGCGACCCTGCGAGGTACGCGATGCGCGCGCCTTCACCGGTGAACTTCATCGGGTCTTGCACGCAGCCCATCTGGCCCATGCAGTACGCGTCGACCGCGCGGGGGATCATCTGGGTGGCGAGCACGCCCAGGCCCGTCATCAGCGTGTGGTGCAGCACGAACGTCATGCTGCCGGGCCCCGAGAGAAACGCGCCTTCACGCGGGTGGCCGTCGATGAACGCCCCCGCCTGCTCGACCGGCGTGCCCATCACGTCGTTGCTCGGCACCAGGTTCGGGTCGGGCTGCGGCGGAGGCGGCGGGTTGATCTCGATGGTGCGCTGCTCAGGAGGCGGAGGCGGCGGCTCGACGGGCGGCGGAGGCGGCTGTTCGACGGGCGGCGTCACCGTCGTCTGCGCGGGCTCGACCACCACCCCCGCATCGTTCATGCCCGGGTACGGCACGACGATCACCTTCGGCTCGATCGACTCGGTCTGGGCGAACGAAACGAGCGGAAGCAGCAGAGCCAACGAAGCGAGGCGCGCGAGGGTGTTCATGCGGTGGAGAACCATACTCTCTTGTGCGAGGAGCGCAGCATGGCGATCACTCCGTACGCTGGTCTGGTTCCCACGATTCACTCCCGCGCGTGGGTGCATGGCAGCGCCGAGCTGCTCGGTGACGTGACGCTGGACGAAGACGTGTCGGTGTGGCCGACCTGTGTGTTGCGCGGCGATTCGGGAGCGATCCACCTCGGGGCCCGCACGAACTTCCAGGACGGGTCCGTCGCCCACGCCACCCGTGACGTCTCGAAGACGACGGTCGGAGTCGAGTGCACCGTCGGCCACCGCGTCATCTTGCACGGCTGCACCATCGGCAACCGCGTGCTCGTCGGAATGGCCTCGACGGTGCTCGACAACGTGGTGGTGGGCGACGACTGCTTCATCGCGGCCGGTTCGCTGCTCACACCGGGCAAGATCTTCCCCGCGAAGAGCTTCATCATGGGCTCGCCCGCGAAGGTCGTGCGTGAGGTGAGCGCGAAAGACCTCGAGTGGATCGCGAAGTCGTGGCGCACCTACGTCGAGACGATGAACGGCTACCGCTGAGGCTTCTTCTTCTCGGCGTCTTCCCGGTAGATGTCGGCCAGCGCGTGGGCGCGTTCGATCTCGTCGCGGGCACGGTCGAGCTTGAGCACCCGCTCCACTTCGTCGACGCGTGATTGCAGCGCGTCGCTCACCACGAGCCCGGCCGAGAGCCGCGCCTGGGCGCTGACCCGCTCCGCCTTGAGCGACTCGAGGCGCGACATGTGCTCCTGCACCGCGAAGGTGAGCAGGCCCGCGTCTTCGTCGGCCCTCGCGCGGGCCTTGAGCGTCTCTTCGAGCCGATGCTGCGTCGCCACCCGATCGTTGCGCAGCACCTGCTCGGCCTTCGCGTCACCCAGCTCGGCGGCCTCCGAGATTCGGCCTTCGAGATCCTTCAGCTGCTGCTGGTAGCGCGACTCGTCGCGGGCGAACTGCGTCTTGAGCGTGAGCAGCGTGGCGGCTGACTTGCGCAGCTCCTGGCCCTGACGCTCCATCGACTCGAGCACGCTGTCGAACGCCGCGAGCGGGTCGTCCGAGCCGGCGGGCTTCGAGGCCTTCTTCTTGAAGAATCCGAACACCGCTGACGACTCTACGCGAACGGGCGGCAGATCAGGCGCACGCGTTTTCTCGCGGCCGTCAGGGCAGGCAGGTCGCCGCCGATGGCCTCGAGGTACTTCTGGGTGGCGATGCCGTAGACCGACAGCAGATGGGTGACGAGCGCCACGGCTTCACTCGCGCGAGCGTCCATCGAGGCGAGCGATGCGGCCTCGGCGACGGCGTCGAGAATGTCGGCGAGACGCTGGGCCGGGAGCGCGGCCTTCGTGACGGGCGGGTTCGCAGGAAAGAACGTGTCGAACTGACCATCGAGGCGTTGGGGCTGCTTCACGGGCCGGCCTGACGCGAGCGCTTCGAGGGCTTCGAGGTGCGGCAACAACTGCTCGAGGGCTTCGGGGCCGGGCGTCACGTCGGCGGGAAGGAGCGTTCTCCACGCCGAGTCGAAGTCGGTGCGGGCCAGCTTGATCTCCTGATCCGACAGGTGGTGATAGAAAGCGCGGCTCCCCTCCTCCCGCTGCTCGACGATCAGCGACTTGAGATCGGGGTTCTCTTCCCCCAGCGAGATGAACGAGAGCGCGAACTCGAGCCCCTCGAACGGCTTGCGCGTCTTGCGAATCAGCTCGAGGTCGACCCCGTCTTCGCCGTCGGTCACCAGCACCACCGTCGCGCGTGCCAGGTACGGGTCGCGCCCCTGCGCCAACCGAATGGAGTCGAAGGCCGACATGAGCGCGAGCGTGATGTCGGTCTGGCCCTCGGCGGGCGAGGTGCGGAAGAGCGCTTCGATCTGCCGCGTCGCCTCCTGCCCCGAGTCGACCCGCGCCAGCCGCGAGGGCGTGTCGTTGAAGAACGAGAAATAGAGCGGGTCGAAGGGCACGCCCTGCTTCGCCTTCACCCGAATGGCGTTGAGCTCGGCGATGAGAATGGCGTCACGAAAGCGCGCGCGAGCGCCGTGCATCGAGCCCGAAGCGTCGAGCACGTAGACGCGCACGGCCGTCTTCAGCACCCGCTTCGGCTTCGGAGGCGGCTCCTCTTCGAGGTACTGGCGCAGCACCTGCCGGCCCGCGGCGAGGTCGAGCACGATGCTGCCGGGCTGGCTGACGACGAAGTTGTGCACCTGATCGAGGCTGTTGGTGAACTCGTACGTCATCACCTGCGTCGGGTACGGCACGCGGCGCTGCACGGGGCGCGTCGCTTTCAGCTCGGCCTCGACGAGCTCCTCCGAGAGCGAGTCTTCGATGTCGAAGAAGCGCGCACAGCCGGCGGCGAGCTCGAGCGCGCGTTGCTGGTTCTCGTCGAGATCGAACGCGAGCTGCGCGAGCACGTCGTTCACCGCGTCAGTCTCGGGCGAACCACCGGCAGGCAGCTGCTCAGGAGAGGCCGCTCCAGTCGTCGAGAGTTGCGGCTCCTTCCAGTTGAGCAGCCGCTTGAGCTCGTGCTGCTCGGCCAGCTTCGCGCGGGCCTTCGGCTCGACGGGGAGCATGGCGTCGAGGCCCTGCTGCGCGAGGTCGGCGAGCTGTTTGTCACCCGCTTCGACCGCGCGTTCGTAGAGCGAGCGCATCGAGCGCCAGGCCGTCTTCGGATCGCGCCTGGCCGTGTGCCGAAGGTGCTTGACGAGATCGTT
>JAEUJR010001077.1 GCA_016793585.1 Archangium sp. | reverse complement strand
TCCGAGCCCCACGTCGGCCGCGCGCCGAACGACGACCCCGTCACGCGCGACGATGGCATACCCACGCCCGAGCACCTTGAGCGGGCTCAGCGCATCGAGGCGCGCGCTCAACGACTCGAGCACCTTCCGCTCCTCGTCCAGCCGTCTGCGAATCGCCGCAGGCAGCCTGCTCTGCACGTTCTCGAGCCGCCGGCGGCCTTCACGAACGCGGGGCCGCGGTGACGACCGCTCCAACGAGAGCCGCAATGAACTCAGTCGTGCGCGCTCTGCTCGCATTCGACGCTGCAGTGAGCTGCGCACCTTGCTGCCGAGGGCGGTGAACGCGGTGCGCCGCTCGGCGAGGCGCGTCTGAGGCCGAACGCGGGTGAGGCGGGCTTCGAGCTCTTCGAGCCTCCGCTTTCGCAGACGTACGGCTCGCTCCGACGCACGTCGAACCCGGTCGCCCAGCTCCGACAGCCTCAGGCGCCGCGAGGTGAGCTGCCGCCGGGGATCGCCGAGGGCCCCCCTGCGCTGTTGGAGCCGATTGCGCGCCTGGAGCACGCGGCGTTCCATCGCGGTGACGAGGCGGCGCCGGGTCATCAGCATGCGGTGCCGCAGCTCGGCCACCTCGGGCACGACGGCCTCGGCCGCGGCGCTCGGCGTGGGCGCGCGATAGTCGGCGACGAGATCGGACAAGGTGACGTCGACCTCGTGCCCGACGGCCGACACGACGGGGATCGGGCTGTTGAAGATCGCGCGCACGACGCGCTCTTCGTTGAACGTCCACAGATCCTCGACCGAGCCGCCACCGCGCGTCACGACGATCACGTCGACGTCGGTCCTGGCGAGCCATCGCAGCCCTCGCGCGACCTCGATCGGCGCTTCTTCACCCTGCACCCGCGCGTTGCAGAACAACACCGAGACGCCGGGGTGTCTGCGGTGGAGCACCTTCAAGAAGTCACGCCACGCCGCGCCCGACGAGCTCGTGACGACGCCGATTCGTTTCGGGAGCACCGGAAGCGGCCGCCGCGGCTTCGTGCGCCCTTCTCCGATGAGCCCTTCCTTGACGAGCTTCGCCTTGAGCTGCTCGAAGGCCAGCGCCATGGCCCCGACGCCTTCGGGCTCCACCTTCTGCGCGATGATGCTGTAGCGGCCCTGCACCTCGTAGACGTTGAGGCCGCCCTCGACGATCAGCGAGAGCCCGTCGCGAATCTGGAACTTGAGCAGCCTCGCCTGGGTCTGCCAGATGCGCACGTCGATCTGTGCGGTCTCGTCCTTGATCGCGAAGTACAGGTGACCACGCGCGTTGGCGCCACGAAAACCCGTCACCTCACCGCGAACGATCACTCGCGTGAACTTCGGCTCGATCGTCTCTTTGAGCTGGTACGTGAGCTCCGAGACCGTGAGCACCTTCTTCGCGGGCGCGGGTCTTCTCCACGCGGGTGCCTCGGCGGCAGGCTCGGCGACCGGCGTGGTCGAAGCCGCAGGCGACTTCGGTGACGGCGCTGGCTCGGTCTTCGAGTCGACCCGTGAAGTCGAACCCCCGCCCTCAACCTTGCGAGTCTCGCTCGTGATCTCAACGGGCTTCGGCGCCTGAGCAGGGCCGAGCGGCAGGCTCAACGTCTTCTCCGGCGCGTCGACGCGCGGCTTCGGCGGCTCCTTCGCAGGGAGCGGCGGGCCACCGAAGAGATCGCCCTGCTTCATTGCCGCTGCAGTTCCTCGAGCCGCGACTTCGCCTTCTGATGATCGGTGTCTTCGGGAGGCGTCATCATGATGACCTCCTTGAACAACCGCGCGGCTTCGTCGGGGCTGGTCTCGCGCAGCTGATAGCCCCGCAGGTAGATGTCGTGGGCCTGGCTGCGCGCCTCCTGAATGATCGTCGACGCGCCAGGGTGGCCGGGGTCGACCTCGAGCACCACCTGGGCCTTCTGAATCGCCGACACCCAGTCACGCACCGTCTTCGCGTTCGAGGCCTCTTTGTAGAAGACCGTCGCGAGGCGGGTGCGAATCTGCTTCGAGAGATCGCTCGACTGCCCGCCGGCGATCTTCTTGTCGAGGTTGTAGAGGTTGCGCAGCTCGGCCGACGAGAGGTTCTCGAGGTTCTTCGACTTCGAGTCGAACTCCTTCATCTGGGCTTCGAGGGCACGGCACTGCGCGTTCTTGCCCGCGCAGGCCTGGGCGAGCGACATTGCGCCCGACAGGTCGCCGTTGCGGAACCGGGCCATCACCTCGAGGTGCGGCGTCTCAGGCGTCGGCGGAGGCAGGTTGGGGTTCTTGATGCGGTTGATGTTGTCTTCCGCCTGCTTCTTGATGTCGGGCGCGTCGCGATCTTCTGGGCGGGCAGCCAGCACGTCTTCGGCCATCACCTTCACCTGCTCCATCGCGGCCAGATCTCGTGGGCTGGCCGAGAGGCGCTTGCGCGCGTCGATCACCTTGTCGCCCAGCTTCTGCTCGAGCAGCTCCTTCAGCTCGGTGACGCGCTTCTCCATCATCGTGTTCTTCACGCGCCCGAGCGCTGCGGCTCCCTTGCCCAGCTGATCGCTCGTGAGCGCCTGCTTGGCCTCTTCGAGCGCCTGCTCGTTGGGGATCTCGGTGTTCGCGCGCTCGAGGTAGGTCGCGATCGACTTGGCCTCGAACTTCGGGTCGAACTCGGCGATCTGCTCGAGGCGCGCCTTGGCCTCGACCCACTTGCCTTCCTTGGTGAGGTTCTTGGCCTCCTGGAACGCGGTGGTCAGCTCCTTGCGCTGGGCCTCACGCTGCGCCTCGATCGCCGCAGCCGCCGTCTCACGCTTCTTCACGATGGCCTTGTAACCAACGAAGAGCGCCATCAAGACCGCGAGCGAGCTGCCGGCGACGATGAACAGGCGGCGGCGCTTCTTCGCGGCGACGGCAGGGTCTTCGCTGCTGCGCGACGTACGAACGGGACGGGAGCGGCCGGTTCCGTTCGAGCCACCAGCACGGGCGGTGCGAACGGGCGGCCGACGGGGCGCAGGGGCGAGCGTGGAGTCAGCGACGGCGCCACCTGCACCGTCGACGAACTGGAACTCGCTGTCACCGAGCGTGATCACGTCGTCGTTCGCGAGCGGGCGCTCTTCAGGCACCTGCTCGCCGTTCACCATCGTGCCGTTCCCCGAGCCCAGATCGCTGATCGCCCAGCCCTCTTCGGTCTTGCGGAGCAGCGCGTGTTTTCGGCTGACGGAGGTATCGGGCACCGAGACGGTCGCGTCTGCGGCCCGGCCGATCGTCACCTCGTCACCCGAGAGCGGGAACTCCTGGCCAGAGGCGGGGCCGGCCGAGCAGATGAGCTTCGACGACGGCTTCGCGGCGGGTGCGACACCCGTTCGACGCGGACGCGTCGCTGGCTGCTGACCAGTCCGGGGACGCGCGGTGGGGTTCTTGGACGGAGGGGGAGGCATCGACGACCGGTTCCTAGGTTCCTGCCGCATTGTTGAACACGAACGCGAAGACGATGGGGCCGAAGAGCACCATGAAGACGGTCGGGAAGATGCAGGCGATGAGGGGGAACAGCATCTTCACGGGGGCTTCATTGGCCAGCTTCTCGGCTCGCTGGGTGCGCTCGATGCGCAGCTGCGTCGACTGAATGCGGAGCACCTTGCCGAGGCTCGTGCCCATCTTGTCGGCCTGAATGAGCGCGGTGACGAACTGGGTGAGGGCGGGCAGGTCGACGCGAAGAATCATCGACTTGAGCGCCTCTTCACGCGTCTTGCCCATCTTCAGTTGTTTGAGCACCAGGTTGAGCTCTTCGCGCAGCGGCCCGTGTTTGCCCTTCTCGACCACCTTCGCGAGCGCGGCCGTGAAGTCGAGGCCGGCTTCGACCGACAGCGTGAGCAGGTCGAGGTTGAACGGGAGCGCGCGGCTGATGGCGAGGTGGCGCTTGGTGACTTTGTCGTTGATCCAGATGATCGGGTAGAAGAGGCCGATCAGCGCACCGACGAGCGACCACAGCAGGTTGACGTTGAAGAAGTTCGCGACGAGCAGACCGAAGAGCACGCCCACCACGAAGCCGATCTCCTGAAAGGCCATGATGTCTTCGGCCTTCCAGTTGCTCGACTCGCCCGCCTTGATGAGCTTGCGGCCCATGCCCGACTCGTAGCCGGGCCACATGAAGCGGCGGTTGATGGTGCCAAGCTTGCGAACGGCGACCGCGCCAGCGCCCTGCACGCCACCGGCAGACTCCTCCTGCACCTCGACGACGAACTGCTCGAGCATGTTCGCGTAGAGGCTCATCGAGAACAGCGCGACGGCGGCGACAGTCAGCATCGCCGTCAGCACCATCAAGATTGTCGTCAACGGATCCATGAGCGTTCCTGTGACGTCAGATGTCGATGTTGGTGATGCGGCGAATGATGAGGACCCCGAGGATCTCCATCAGGATGATCGCGGCGACGAGCACGTAGCCGAACCAGTGATCGAGCATCGGCTGCATGAGGTCGGGGCGCATGTAGTTGAGCACCACGCCGAGAATGAGCGGCATCGCCGAGACGACCCAGCCTTGCAGCTTGCCCTGCGCGACGAGCGCCTCGATCTTGCCTTCGAGGCGGAAGCGCTCACGAATCGTGCTCGAGAGCGTCTCGAACATCTCGGCCATGTTGCCGCCGAGCTGGCGGGAGATGTTGGTCGCGGTGGCCACCAGATCCATGTCGTCGCTGCCGACGCGACGGGCCATGTTGTTGAGCGCCTCTTCCATCGGCACGCCCAGCTTCACTTCCTTGGTGAACAACCCGAACTCCTGCTGAAGCGGCGGGTAGCTGTCCTTCGCGATCTGCTCGGTCGCCTGCTGGAACGTGAGGCCGGCCTTGAACGCGTTCGCCATGGCCTGCAGCGCGTCGACGAGCTGATGGTTGAACTTCTTGATTCGTTTCTTGCGGTAGTGCTTCACCATGATCATCGGCAGGAAGAAGCCGAAGATCGTG
>JAEUJR010001070.1 GCA_016793585.1 Archangium sp. | reverse complement strand
CCCATCAACAGCGAGAGCACGCCGGGGAAGATGACGACGGAGTAGAAGAGGGCACCGAACAACGCGCACGCCATCACCGTCGCCATGGGGCGAAACATCTTGCCCTCGACGCCCTGCAACGCGAGCAGCGGCAGGTACACGAGCATGATGATGGCCACCGAGAAGGCGACCGGCCTCGCGACGGGGCCAGCAGCCGAGGCGAGGCCGGCTTTGCGCTCCTCTTCGGTCTTGAGCGCGCGGCCGGCGAGCGCGGCCATCACCGCCTCGAGCACGACGATGGGGCCGTCGACGAGGAAGCCGAAGTCGATGGCGCCGAGCGACATGAGGTCGCCCGTCACGCCGAACAGATGCATGCCGAACAGCGCCACCGCCATCGACGCGGGAATTCCGAGCACCACGGCCACGGCGCCGCGCAGGCTGCCGAGGAAGACCGCGAGCACGAGCAGCACGACGAGCGCGCCCTCGAGCAGGTTCTTGAGCACCGTCGACAGGGTGCGGCCGACGAAGTCCGACCGGTCGTAGATGGCCTCGATTCGCACGCCTGGCGGGAGCGACTGTTGCACCTCGGCCACGCGCTGCTTCACGGCCTTCGTCACCTCGCGCGAGTTCGCGCCCAGCAGCATCATCACGGTGCCGGTGACGACCTCGCCTTCACCGTCGCGGGTGGTGACGCCGTAGCGCAGCGCGGGCCGCACCTTCACGTCGGCCACGTTCTTCACGAGCACGCGCTGATCTCCACCACGCACCACCACGTTGCCGATGTCGTCTTCGTTCGAGAGCAGGCCGTTGCCGCGCACCAGGTGCACTTCGCCCGCGCGCTCGATGTAGCCGCCGCCCACCGACGAGGTGGCGCTGCGCAGGGCGTCTCGCAGCTCGGTCAGCGTCAGGCCGTAGGCCTTCAGGCGCGCGACGTCGCCGACGACGTGAAACTGCTTCAGCTCGCCGCCCATCGGGTTCACCTCGATGACGCCGGGCACCGCGCGAATGCGGGGTATCACCTCCCAGTCGAGCAGGGTGCGCAGCTGCATCGACGAGTGGTCGCCCGTCTCGCTGCGCACCACGAAGGTGAAGATCTCTCCCAGGCCCGTCGACACGGGCGCCAGCTGCGGCGGCGGCACGAACTCGGGCAGCTCGGCCACGGCTTCACGCAGGCGCTCGCTCACCAGCTGCCGCGCGAACCACACGTCCATTCCTTCTTCGAAGACGACGGTGACCGCCGAGAGGCCCGGGCGCGAGACGCTGCGCAGCTCGACGAGGCGGGGCGTGCCGTTGAGCGCGAGCTCCATCGGCGCCGTCACCATGCGCTCGACCTCGATGGGCGAGAGCCCCGGCGCCTCGGTCATGATGGTGACCTGCACCGTCGAGACGTCGGGCAGCGCGTCGATGGGCAACGTGCGCGCGGCGAACAGCCCTGCGGCGAGCAGCGCGAGCAGCCCGCCCGCGACGGCCGTGCGGTACTGCACCGAGAGACGAACGATGGCAGAGAGCATGGGGCGGACCTTCAGCGAAAGACTTCGGCCTTCAGGGCCAGCACACCGCTCGAGACGACGCGCTCTCCGGCGCGCAGCCCCTTGAGCACCGCCACGCTGTCGGCGTCTTCGGCGCCCACCTCGACGATGCGCGGCTCGACCACGCCCTCTTTCACGAGCGCGAAGACCGTGGGCTTGCCGTCGATGCGGGTGACGGCGGTGCGGGGCACGACGAGCAGCGACTCCCGCGGGCCCGAGGCGTGAATGAGGCCCAGCACCGAGAGGCCGGGGCGAAGCAGCTTGTCGCCATTCTCGACCTCGACCCGCACGTGCGCGCTGCGCGTCTCGGCGTCGATGAGCTCGGCGACGTGCGCGATGCGGCCCGTGAGGTGAACGCCGCGCGCCGAGGGCAGCTTCAGCTCGACCTCGTCGCCTTCCCGCACGGCCGGCAGGTCGCGCTCGAACACCGACAGCTCGACCCACACCTTCGAGAGGTCGGCGACGACGAAGAGCGTGTCTGACGGCTCCACCGTCTGGCCGCGCTTCACCTTCGACTCCACGACGCGGCCGGTGAGCGGGCTGCGCAGCCGCAGAATGCCGAGCTCGCCGTCGACGGTGCCACCCAGCGCTTCGACGGCCTTCTCGGCGGCGATGCGCTCGGCGGTGAGGGCCTCGGCGTTGGCCTTGGCGAACTGCGCGTCGCGCTCGGCAGACACTTTGGCGTCGGCGAGGTGGCGCTCGCGCTCTTCGTCGAGCTTCGCCACCTTCTCCCGCGCGCGCGCCTTCATCACCTCGGCCTGCGCTTTGCCCAGCTCGACCGACTCGAGCTCGACCATCGGCTCGCCGGCCTTCACGTCTTCACCTTCGACGCGGGCCAGGGTGCGCACCCGGCCCGAGATTCTTGCGCCGATGGCCGCGACCCGCCGCGCGTCGTAGGTCACCTCGCCCGTCACCTGCAGCGTGGGCGTCAGCACCTCTTCGTTGGCGGCCGCGAAGGCCAGCTTCTCGCGCTCGGCGAAGTCCTTGCCGAAGCGAATGAACTCGCCTTCGAGCGTCGGGGTGCCGCGCGTGCTGATGTCTGGGCTGGTGGTGGGCTCGGCGCTCGCGCCCTGTCTGGCCAGCACGGTGACGACGATGACGGCGAGCACGGCGGCGCCGACGAGCACGGGCCAGCGCTTCATCTGCGGGGTGACGGGAGTCGGTGGGGGCAGGGCATCGGTGCTCATGGCGAGAGTCCTCCAGAGGCGCGCTGGAGCTCGACGTAGTCGCTCCACGCGGCCAGCAGGGTTTCGAGACGTTCACGGCGCACGCGGTTGAGCTCGCGGGTCGCGGAGGTGAGGCGGAAGATGTCGAAGCGGCCGGCCTTCCACCCTTCTTCGACGAGGTCTTCAGAGCGCTCGGCTGAAGGAATGACCTCGGCGCGCAGCAGCTGCAACTGGCGTTGGCGCACGGCGTAGCTGCGGCGGCTGGTGGCGACGTCGCGGCGCACCCGGCGCAGCTCGGTCTCGAGGCGCTCCCGTTCGGTCTCGAGCTGGGCGCGGGCGATGGCGCGCGGCCCCTGGTTGCGCTGCGCGACGGGCAGCTCGACGCCCAGGCCGGCGTAGCCGAAGACGGGCGACGCCGGCGCCGCGTCGAAGCCCAGGTTCCACGACAGGCGGGGCAGCGCTTCGCGCGCGAGCCGAACGTCGGTCATCTCGAGCAACGACAGCCGCGCCTTGACGATGGCGAGCTCGGGCCGCTTCTCGAGCGCGCGGGCGACGAGCTCGGCTTCGGGCGCCACCTCACCCGGTTCGCCGAGGGAGCCTTCGAGCTCGAGGGGCACGTCGGGGTCGAGGTCGAGCACGGCGCGCAGCTGCGCGTGGGCCTGGTGGCGCAAGCGCTCGGCGTCGTCGAGCTGCAGGCGCACGCTCGAGCGCTCCAGGGCCGCGGCGACGACGTCGGGCTCGCCGACCACGCCGTTCTTCTGCCGCTCCTTCGACGCGTTCTCGACGCGGGTGGCGGTGGCGAGCGCCTCTTCGAGCATCGCCACGCGCTCCCGCGCCGCCTGCACCTCGACGAAGGCCAGCCACGCGCGCACCTTCGCGAGCGACTGGGTGGTGACGAGCTCGCTGCGGGCGAGCGCGACGCGGCGGTCGACCTCTTCGACGCGCGCGAAGCCGGCGCCGCTCACCTCGAGGGTGCCGTCGACGCCGAGGTTGTAGCCGTTGACGGGCTCCTGCACGGGGCCTGAGGCGAGGCGGCGGTAGTCGGCGAAGACGCGCGGGTTCGTCGGCAGGGGCACGCCCGCGCCCACGCGGCCTGCTTCGGCTTCGTCGAGCGCGCGCAGCGCCAGGCGCACCTCGGGCGCGTTCGTCGCCGCCCGCTCGATGGCCGACGAGAGGCTCAATGGCGACGCCGCGGCCACGCCTGCCAGCAACACCCACGTCGAGACCACGCCCTTCACACGCACGCTCCTTTGCTCGGGAGCCCGTCAGTAATGACGACGCCCCGCCAGACAACCCCATCGAACGAGGGGGCCGCCCTCGTCGAGGTCGTTTGATATCAAATGAAGGGCGAGGCGGGTCGAGAACGCTGATCAGCGGTCAAGCGCGGTTGGTGGCAGGCAGGCGCTCGGCGTGAGAAGGTGGGCGACCATGGGTTCGAAGATTCTGCGCCAGGGTGACCGCTACAAGGCGAAGCTCGAGAAGACGCTCGCCGACGGCAAGGTGACGAAGCAGGAGGCCTCGGCCATTCTGCGCGACGCGAAAGATGGCGAGTTCAAGGAGGTCGAGGCGCACTACCTGTCTGGCTTCGTGGGGCTCGACGCGAAGAAGTTCGACCCGGCGGCGCACGCCAAGCTGCTGGCCTTCGTGAAGCACGAGATGGTGGCCTTCGCCGAGATCGCCGGTGACACGGGGCTGCCGTCTCCGCGCAAGCAGCCCAAGCTCACCCCCGACTCCGAGAAGGCGGGCGTCGTGCGGTGGGAGACGAAGCAGGGCGAGGTGAGCGTCGACGGCTTCGGCATGGACGACGCGCTGCAGGGGCAGGTGGGTGACTGCTACTTCATCTCGGCGCTCGCCTCGGTCGCGAAGACGAAGCCCGAGCTGCTCGCCAGGGCCATCACCACCAACCGCGACGGCACCTACACGGTCACGTTCTACGAGCGCAAAGGTGACGCCGCGAAGCCGACGCCGGTGAAGGTGACCATCGACGGCACCTTCGCCGCGCGCTCGGGCCAGCTCGAGTACGCCGCGGCGCGCTCGACGAAGGAGCTGTGGCCGCTCATCTTCGAGAAGGCCTACGCCTCGTGGAAGGGCGGGTTCGACGCCATCGAGGGCGGCATGTCGGCCACGGCGCTCGAGGCGCTCACGGGCGCGAAGCCCGACTTCTTCCCCGTCGACGACGCGTTCGGTGGCGCCGACATCTTCAAGAAGCTCAAGGCCGTCTGTGCGTCGGGCGCGGCCGTCGTCGCCTTGAGCAAACCGTGGGACCCGAGCGAGCAGGGCATCGTCGCCGACCACGCGTACACGTTGCTCGGCGTCGAAGAGAAGGGCGGCAAACAGTTCGTCACGCTCCGCAACCCGTGGGGGCAACGCGAGCCCGGCCGTGATGGGCGCGACGACGGCATCTTCACCATGCCGCTCGAGCAGTTCCTCACCTCGTTCGCGACCGTCGAGTTCGCGAAGCTCTGACCCGCGCTTCAGCTGCTGTGGCGGTGCTGACTCAGCGACGCCACCACGCGGGCGATGCCGTTCGACACCGCTTCCCACGTGGTGAACCTTCTCAGGTAGGGCAGGTGCACTTCGCTGGGGCCGGGCGGCGCGACGACGTGGAGCGGGCGCAGTGAGTGGCCGCCGGTGCGCTCGCGCTCGAGGCCCAGGTGCGTCACGTAGGCCTGCGGGTCTTTCGCGACGAAGCCGATGAGGGCGAACAACACGGCGTTCAATCGGTCGGGCGTGCCACCCAGCTTCGGCGTGTCGAGGAGCGTCTCGATCCACGGGGTGAGCAGCGCCTCGCGCTCGGGGTCTCGAGCCAGCGCGGCCCACACCGAGACGTAGCCCATCGTCACCTGCGAGCGGGCCTGCTCGACGTGCTCCGCCCACAGCCGGCTGCGCATCTCGGCGTGCTCGTCGGCGTCGCCTGCGAACGGAGCGCCTTGCGCGACCCACAGCTCGTGGGTCTGTTCGAAGCTCCACTGCGGGTGGCGCGCGGCGAGCAGCACGTGCGTGAAGTGCTTCGCCACGGCCTCGAGCTCTTCGGGGCTGCCCCACATGCGCAGCGCCTTGCGAACCTGCTCGAGCCTGGCGAACACGTCGCGCTCGAGGCGCTGCACCGCGTCGGTCGACGCTGGCCCGCTCACCGAGAGCACGCCCGGCGCGTCGATGGCGGCGCCGTCTGCGAGCCCACGAAACAGCTCGACCAGCCCCAGCGAGCACGTCTTCGTCACCATCGCCGTCACGGTGTCGACGACGAGGCACGCGCGCCCGTCGTCACGCACGATGGAGGGGTTCACGCTGTCGTCTTCAGACACGCTCTGCCACGCCCACTGCCCGGTGCGCACGAGCTGCTGGCCAAAGGCGAAGGCGAGCGAGGCGACGTGCCGGCCCTGCGCCGAGGCGTCACCGTTCTGCTTGAGAAAGAGGAGCACCCGCTCGAGCGCGCGCACCACGTCGAGCGGCTCGTTGGGCACCGGGCCGGTCAGCCACTGCGCGAGGGCGCGGTCGACGGCCTGGTTCAGCTCGGTCACGTGTTTGTCGCTGAGCGGCGAGACGCGCACGCGCGCACCTTACCCAAGTCGGGCCACGGCCCATCGAGAACCTCGAACCCGGCCCTTCGCTTTCTTCGATGTGGCAGCGCTCCGCAGTGCGTTGAGGCCGTGTCGAGGCCGGGTGACGGGCCGGTCGATGGTCGGACCGGAGAGGCTAGGGTCACGCCGGGGGAAAACCTGGATCAGCCACTCACCTTCTTTCGGGAAGCCTTCGAGGCCGCGCCGGTCGGCATGCTGGTCGTCGACGCCTCGGGGCACATCGTCGACGTGAACCGTCAGCTCGAGCGGCTGTTCGGCTACGCGCGCGAGGCGCTGGTGGGCCAACCCATCGAGCTGCTGGTCGACGGGCTGCCCGACGTGCACCGCCAGCGACGGCAGCAATACCAGGCCGCGCCACAGACGCGGCCCATGGGCGCAGGCCGTGACCTCTTCGGGCGTCACCGCGACGGGCACCGGGTACCGGTGGAGATCGGCCTGACTCCGCTGCGCACGCACGCCGAGGCCTTCGTCGTCGCCTCCATCGTCGACCTCACCGAGCGCAGACGGGCCGACGAGCAGTTCAGGCTCGCGATGGAGGCGGCGCCCAACGGCATGATGCTGGTCGACGCCAGCGGCCGCATCGTGCGGGTGAACGCGCAGATCGAGGCGCTGTTCAAGGAGTCGCGCGCCGACCTCGTGGGCCGCCAACTCGACGAGCTGATTCCTGCGCGGTTTCGTGCCGGGCACGCCTCGAAGCGGCAGGCGTACTTCACGGCGCCGTCGGCGCGGCCCATGGGCGCCGGTCGCGAGCTCTTCGCCCTGCGCCGCGACGGCAGCGAGGTGCCGGTCGAGATTGGGCTCTCTCCGATTCAGACGGCCACTGGCGAGCTGGTGCTGGCCTCCATCGTCGACATCACCGAGCGCCGGCACGCGCGACAAGCGCTGCAGGCCTCGCTCGCCGAGAAGGACGTGTTGCTGCGCGAGCTGCACCACCGGGCGAAGAACAACCTGCAGCTCATCGCCAGCCTGCTCGACCTCTCGAGCGGCCAGCCCTCGGCTGACGCGCTCGCGCAATGCCAGTCGCGCGTGCAGGCCATCTCGCTGGTGCACGAGCGGCTGTACCAGTCGGGCACCTTCACGCGCATCGACATGAAGGAGTACGTCGAGGCCATCGCCCCGCAGCTGGTGCAGGCCTGGGGTGGCGCGCAGCCCGTCGGGCTGAAGCTCGAGACGAGTCAGGTGTTCCTGAACCTCGACGCCGCCATTCCCTGCGGGCTCGTCATCAACGAGCTGGTGACGAACGCGTTCAAGCACGCCTTTCCTCGCGGGCGGGCGGGCACCATCACGGTGCGCGTGCAGGCCGAGGGGCCGCGCGTCACCGTCGCGGTGCACGACGACGGCGTGGGCTTCGACGCCACGGCGAAGCGGCCGGGCCACATCGGCCTCGAGTTGATGAACGCGCTCACCCGGCAGTTGCGGGGAGCGCTCACCTTCGCGTCGGGCCCGGGCTCGGCAGTCACCCTCACGTTCGACAGGAGCGCCTGATGCAGCTGCTCGCCGACCTTCCGCCTTCCACCCGCAAGCTCGTCATCGTCGAAGACGAAGCGATTCTCGCCCTCGACCTCGAGCGCTTCTTGCGGAGCGCGGGCTACGACGTGCGTGGCGTGGCCGCCGACGGCGAGAGCGCGGTCAGCCTCGTCGAGCACGAGAAGCCCGACCTCGTGCTGATGGACATTCACCTGCAGGGCCCGCAGGACGGGGTGGCCACTGCGCAGGCGCTGATGGAGCGCTTCGGCGTGCCGGTCGTCTACCTCACTGCGCATGGCGACCCGCGCACCATCGATCGCGCGAGGAGCACCGAGCCGATGGGGTACCTGCTCAAGCCCTTCAAGAAGCCCGACCTCGAGAACGTCGTGAACATCGCGCTGGCGCGGCGGCACCTCGAGAAGACGCTCAGGCGGCGCGAAGCGATGCTGCAGGCGACGCTGACCTCGGTGGGTGACGGCATTCTCACCGCCGACGTCGAGCGCGCGGTGACGTGGCTCAACCCTGCGGCCGCCGAGCTGCTGGGCGCCGACGAGAGCGCCATCGTTCACCGCAAGCTCAGCGAGGTGCTCGACGTCGCCCCCGACGCACGACGGGCCGTCGAGACGGCCGTCGACCAGGCCCTGCAGAACGGGGCGGTGCCCTTCACTGCGGCGTTGACGCTGCCGCAGGGGGCACGCACGGTGGTGGGCTCGGCCGCCGGCCTGTCGGACGGGCGCGAGGGCTTCGGTGTGGTGGTGACCCTTCGCGACCTCACCGAGCTGCTCGAGGCGCGTCGTCGCCTCGAGTTCTCGGAGCGCCTCGCTGCCGTCGGCACCCTCGCGGCCTCGGTCGCACACGAAGTGAACAACCCGCTGCTGGTGAACCTCGCGAACCTGCACCTCGCCCTCGTCGACCTGCCGCCCGGCGCGTCGGAGCTCAAGGAGCTGCTCCAGGAGGCGCACGCCGCGGGCAACCGCATCGCCACCATCGTGAGGGAGCTCAAGTCGTTCGCCGCGCCCAACCGTGAGCTCTCGATGCCCGTCGACGTTCGCGGCTGCATCGGCTCGGCGCTGCGCTTCACGCGCGGGCAGTGGCGCGATCGCCTGTCGGTGGTGCTGCAGCTGGAGGACGTCGCCGCGGTGCAGCTCGCGCCGGTGCGCTTCGAGCAGGTGCTGGTGAACCTCATCATCAACGCGGTGCAGGCGACGCGGGGGCTGCCAGCGCCGGTGCTGACGCTGCGCACGTTCACCTCGCCCACCGGCGACGTCGTCGTGACCGTGGAGGACACGGGGCCAGGCGTGCCGCCGGAGTTCCGCTCCCGCATCTTCGACGCCTTCTTCACGACGAAGCCGGCCGGCGTCGGCACCGGGCTGGGCCTCGCCGTCTCGAGTCGCATCATCGAAGAGGCGGGCGGGCGCTTCGAGCTGGCCGAGGGCTCGGGCGCGAAGTTCGTCATCACGCTCCCACGAGCGCCAGCGCCGGCGGTGCTGAGAGACAGGCCCATCGCGTGGGTTGGTGACGGCGCGCCCGACTGGGAGGGGCTGCACGCCTTCACGGGCGACGAGCCGAAGCTGGTCGACCAGTTGACGCTGCTCGAGCCCGGCGTGGTGGTGCTCGCCTCGGGCCGCAGACACGCCATCGGCTACTTCGACGCGGCGTGCGTGTCGTTGTCAGACGTGCCCGAACCCGGCGTGGTGTGTCTCAGGCCGCCCGCCTCGTACGCGACGGTGCGCGCGCTGGCCGCAAGGCCCGCGACCTGATCAGGGCTTCATCAGCACCGCTCCGCCTTCGCCGCCGAGCCACGTGCGGCCGAGCGAGTCGATGGAGACCGTCCACAGGTTCACGTTGCTGCCGATGGAACGAATCGCAAAGCGCATTCCCGTCCACTCGCCGACGCGGCCGTTGCGGCCCACGGCGACGACCTTCGGGCCCCGCACCGCGAGGTCGACGAGGTCGAACGTCGCGTCGAGCTCGAGCGGCGCACTCCAGGCGGCGCCGTCGTGGTGGAGCACTTCGCGCGTGGTCGCGACGCCATAGAGGTCGTTCACGTCGCCACGCACGAAGCTGAACCCGCCGAAGGTGCCGCCGTCGGTCGCGACCGGGCGTTCGGTGAAGCTGGCGCCATCGGTGACCCACACCGAGTTCCCAGTCGTGCGCGTGGAGCCGGTGACGACCGCGCCGCTCGGCAACGGCCAGACGTCTTGCAGCTGCATTCCCAGCGGCAAGACGATCTGCTGCCAGCCCGACGAGCGCTTGCGCCACAGCGTCGACCAGTCCCACGCCCAGACCTCGCCACCCGATGACACCGCGACCTCTCGAACGCGGGTCGGCCCGCTCGCCTCTTTCACCCACGCCACGCCGTCGAAGTGCCACACCTCGTTGGAGTCGGTCGCGAAGAGATCGCTGGCGTCGTTGCCGACGACCTTGCCGAGCGAGACCGACGTCGGCGAGGTGGCGACGAACGGCCCGCCCTGCCTCGAGCGCCGCCCGCCCGAGAGCCACACGTCTGCGTTCGCGAAGGCGAGAACGCTGCGCACCGTGTCACCGTGGTCGCGGCTCTCGGCGACGAAGCCGCCGTTGCTGATGCGGCCGAGTCTGTCTCCGACGACGAACGCATCGCGCGTTGCCAGGCCGACGCCCGCGAAGGCCGCCGCGGGAGCGTTCATCACGCTGCGAAACGTGGTGCCGTCGAACTGCAGCACGCTGTCGGAGAAGCCCCGGCCCACGACGAGCACGTCGGTCGGCGAGCGCGCGGCGAGGTCGAAGAACTCCGTCGCCCGCTGCGTGAAGGTGAGCGGCGGCCTCGCGGGGAACAGCTGTGCGACGTAGCCGTAGTCGGGGCCGTGACCGTTCAGCTTGCCTGCGGCGTACACGGTGCCGCCGACGGTGATGGCGCGGTTGAAGCCCACCATGGTGAGCGACTGCTCCTTCGTCCACGTTCTGCCGTCGAACGTGTAGACGACGGCGGGGCGATCGACGTTGGGAATGGTCTCCTGGCCGACGGCGCGCAGGTTCGACGCGCTGGTGCCAGTGATGCCCGTGAAGGTGGTGCGCGGCGGCGCGAAGACGGTGGTGAGCGTGCCGTTCTCGAAGCGGTGAATGCCGTCGGTGCCAGCGATGAAGACGACGCCGCGCGAGGGCGCGTACGCCGCGCTCCAGGTGGCCGACGAGGTGTTGCCCATCACGTAGGTCCACGAGCGGCCGTCGAAGTGAAAGAGCGTGGCGCTGCCCCCGACGAGCCACAGGTCGTCAGGCGCGAAGGCCGCGAACGAGGTGAAGGTCTCGCTCGTCGGCATGCGATGTGGAAGCCAGCCGCCGTCGCCGCGCTCGAGCAGCGTGCCGCCGACGCCAGCAGCCCAGGCGTGACAGCCGTCGACCACGACGTCGGTGAGCTGCATCGCAAAGGGGAACGGGTTCAGCCAGCAGTAGCCGTCGGAGCAGACGGGCTGTTGCTCGATGGGCTCGCAAGGCCTCGTGTCGACGAGCCCCGCATCGATGACGGTCGACCCCGCGTCGAAGGAGGCGCCCGCGTCGAGCGTCAGGCCTGCGTCGTCTGACCCCGCGTCGAGGCTCGCGTCCATCGGCGGTGCCCCCGCGTCGACTGGCTCGGAGGCCGCCGGTTCGGGCGCAGGGCGAGGCGCCGGGCAGGCAGTCATGGCGAGCACGAAGACGAGCAGCGCACGAACGTTCATGCGCGCGGGTATGCCGCCCACCGAAAAGGAGGACACGGCTTCGTCTGCGGGGCGCTCGACTCGCTATCGAACGACGCCGCTCGAACCCGCGGGTGAAGGCGTCGCTTCTTTCTTCAGCCCCAGGCACGTCGACAGGAACTGCTCGGTGCGTGCGGCGAAGTCGATGCGGTTCTCGGGGCGCGCCAGCCCGTGACCCTCGTCGGCGTAGACGACGTACGTGACGGTGCGGTTGGCGCCTCTCATCGCGCTGACGATCTGCTCCGACTCCGACGGCTTCACGCGCGGGTCGTTCTGGCCCTGCCCGATGAGCAACGGCGCCGTGATGCGGTCGGCGATGAACGAAGGTGACGCGGCCGTGAGCAACTCCTTGTCCTTCGGGTCGCTCGGGTTGCCCACGCGGCGGAAGAACGTCGCCTCGGCCGACTTCCACCAGGGCGGAATCGCGGCCAGCAGCGTGAAGAGGTTCGCAGGGCCCACGAGGTCGACGCCGCAGCGGAACTGCTCGGGGGTCTTCGCGAGCCCCATCAACGTCGCGTAGCCGCCATAGCTCTGGCCCATGATGGCCACGCGCGACGAATCAGCGACGCCTTCTTTCACCGCCCACGCCACCGCGTCGCTCAAGTCGTCCTGCATCGTCAGGCCCCACTGCCGGTTGCTCGCGTTGACGAAGCGCTTCCCGGAGCCCGTCGAGCCCCGGTAGTTCACCTGCAACACGGCCGCGCCGCGATTGGCGAGCAGCTGCGCCTGTGGGTGAAAGCCGAAGCGGTCTCTCCACCACGGGCCGCCGTGCACGAGCAGCACGAGCGGCAGCTTCGTCGCCGGCACGCCGTTGGGCAGCGTGAGGAAGGCCTGCAGCGAGAGGCCATCACGCGTCGGAATCGTCACCGGCGTCATCGAGGCGAGCATCGCGGGGTCGAGCTTCGGAAACGCGGCGCCGAGCGGCGTCGCCACCTTCGCCTTGCGGTCCCACAGCACGTAGGTCGGTGGCCGCGTGTCGCTCGAGAACGAGACGACCCACTTGAGGTCGGTGCGATCGGTGCTGACGAGATCGATCTCTCCCGGCGCGACCGCTTTCAGTTGATCGACCTCGACACCGAAGGCCCAGTCGAGCGCCGTCCACTCGCGGCGGCCGTTCACCTCGAAGCCGATGGCGCGCAGCTGCGAGCTCGCGCGGTTCCACACCACGTCGGTGACGTCGCTCTTCGCGTTCGTCGCGAGCAGGCGCTCGGTGCCCGACTTGAGCGACTTCTCGATGACGCGATCGGTGTCGCTCGAGATGGTCGAGGCGAGCAGCAGGCTCTTGCCGTCGAGCGTGAAGCCGAAGGGCCGCACGTTCTCTTCGAGGCTCGCGGTGATGAGCGCGCGCCACGGCGTCTTGAGCGTGTCGCGCACGCGCAGCTCAGAGCCGCCGTTGGCCAGTGACGCCTTCGCTGCGCGCACCTTGAAGTCGGCGTCGACGAACCACTGCGAGACGTCGCCCGGGTTCACCGTGTCGGTCGCCAGCTCGCCCGTTCTCCAGTTGAGGCGCAGCACGTCGAAGAAGCGCGCGTCGCGGCGGTTCGAGGTGACGAGCACGTGGTCGGGCGCCTTCACGTTCGTCTCGAGCACCTCGTTGCGCGACTTGGGCCACGGCGTGAGGTCGCGCTGCGCCTTCGTCACTGCGTCGACGACGAAGACGTGAAACCGCTCGTCGCCATCGGCGTCTTGCGGAAAGAGCAGGGCGCTCGAGTCCTCCGTCCACCGGAAGGAGCGCACGCCACGCGTCGGCTCGGCCGTCAGCATCGCGTCGTCGGTCAGGCCGAGCGTGCGCACCCACAGCTGCACCACGTTCTTCTCGTCGGGCTTCAGGTACGCGAGGCGCGAGCCATCGGGAGACAGCTGCGGCGCCGCGAACTCGGCGTTCCCCAGGAGCAGCGCGCGAGGGAGCAGGGGCGTGCCGGCGTCGGGTGCAGCGAGCAGCAGCGTGAGCAGGAGCGAGTTCATTCGCGAAGCAGTTGAGCGCCGAAGAGACCGAACCAGAAGAGGGCGCCCAACAGACCGAGTACCAGCCCCGCGACCGCACGGCCACGTCCTCCGATGGGGGGCTGCGCGTTCGGGTTCACCCGCGTGAGCGCGATGACGCTGCTCACCACTGCGATGGGGGCGAAGAGGGGGAAGAAGAAGCTGCCGAAGCCGAGCGACAACGCAGAGCGCGCGAGCGGGTTGTCGTACTGCCGCCGCCACTCTCGCTCGAGCACCGCGGAGGAAACGTCGATTCGGAAGAAGAGCTTCGTGCGCACGTCTGTGAGCATCGAGACGAGCAGGGCTCCCGGGAGCAGCAGCGAGATGACCGAGAGCGGGCCGACCTCGACCAGCATCACGATGGCGAAGAGCGCGAAGAGCAGCACGAGGCCGACGCGTGCGTGTTTGACGCCCAGCCAGAAGGCGATGCCCAGCCCTGCGAACGCGGCGAACGAGCCTGCCCATACCAGCCGAGCGGTCACGTTCGTCGTCTTCGACGTGGCTGCAATGACGGCCGCGAAGATGGCGGCGACCCCCGACAGGCCGAACAGCCACGCCCAGACCTCTCGTTTGCCCCAGTACTGCTGCTTGAGCGTGTCGAGGTACGCGACCTCGGGCCGCACCGCGCACGTCTCGCAGAAGACGCCGTTCACCAGCCGCCTCACGTCGAGCTCGCAGACGAACGTTCCGCACCGCTGACAGGTCGCGACCGACGCGCGGTCGGAATGACGAGGGCAGAAGGCTGCGTCGGGCACGCGGTGAGTCTACGCGTTCGGTCGCCCGCCTCTGGGCTTAAGCTGGCGCCATGGCGGTGCTCCTGGCTCTCATCGTCGCGGCGGCTCCCGAGCGGTTGCTCGACTCGAACGTCGCGGCTGGCGTCGGCGTCCTGGGCTCGAGCTACACGGTCACCGGCTCGCGGCTGGGTGAAGGCCTGCTGGTGCCCACCGTCTCGGCGCGCGGCGTCTTCGGCGGCTTCGTCGTCGAAGGCGGCGCGATGGTCTCGGCTCCGCTCGTGCGTGGGGGCTCGTTGTTCACGCTCACGGGCGCGGCGCGGGTCGGCTGGTCGGGCGAGCGCTGGTCGGTGGTGGCGGGCGTCGTCGCGCAGGTCGCTCCCGAGGCGCAGCCGGCAGTGCAGGTGTTGCCGACGCTGCGCGGGCAGGTCTCGTTCGGCAGCGCGGGGCTCTCGCTCGGCGTGTTCGACCACCTCGGCCTGGTGCCCGGGCACCTCTCGGTCGACCTCGGCCCCTTCGAGAACGGCCGCTTCTCGCTCGGCTGGGTCGCGCCCCTGGGGCTCATCGGCTCGGCCGACCTCTCGCTCGGCAGCGGCTTCGGGCTGCGCTTCACGGGTTTTGTGTACCGGTTGAACAACGTCGAGTCGGCGATGCTGCTCGTGAGCGGCACCTTCGGAGGTGCGCGATGAAGCGCGTGCTCGTGCTGCTGCTCTGCACGGCGTGTCAGCCGCGCGCGGGCCTCGACGACGTGAGCGGCGACGTCGGTGCGCTGGGCAAAGGCCTGCCGCGCGGGTTCCTCTGGGGCACTGCCACGGCCGCCCATCAAATCGAAGGCGGGCTCGACAACAGCTGGACCGACTTCGAGGCCGGCGCGTTCCCCGACGGGCGGCCGCACATCAAGAATCAAGACCGCTCCACCGTCGCGACCGACAGCTGGAACCGCTTCGACGAAGACCTCGTGGCGATGAAGGCCCTGGGCTCGACCACCTACCGCTTCAGCGTCGAGTGGAGCCGCCTCGAGCCGCGCAAAGGCGAGTGGAACGACGCGGCCATGCAGCGCTACCGCGAGTGGTGCGTGAAGCTGCGCGCCGCCGGCATCGAGCCCATGGTGACGCTGCATCACTTCACGCTGCCGAAGTGGGTCGTCGAGGCGGGCGGGTTCGAGAACGAAGCGAGCAAGGCCGACCTCGAGCGCTTCACCCGTCGCGTGGCTGGCAACCTCAAGGACCAGGTCGACTGGTGGGTGACGCTGAACGAACCCAACGTCTACGCGGTGCAGGGCTACCTCAACGGCATCTTCCCGCCCGGGAAGAAGGACGACACCGTCACGCAGACGAAGGTCATCGCCAACATGCTCAAGGCGCACGCGCGCATGGCCGTGGCGCTGCGAGAGGTCGACGACGTCGACGCCGATGGTGACGGGTTCGCCACCCGCCTCTCGGTCGCGCACCACGTTCGGTACTTTCAGCCTGCGACCGCCAGCCCGCTCGACGCCGCCATCGCGGGGCTCACCGACGACTACTCGAACGAGTCGATTCCACGCGCGCTGAAGACGGGCCGAATTCTGCTCTCGGTGCCCGGCGCCATCACCATCGACGAGAACGTTCCCGACCTCGCAGGCAGCATCGACGTGCTGGGCCTCAACTACTACACGCGCGACATGGTGCGGGCCGACCTCGGCTCGGCGTCGTTCTCGCAGCTGACGTACCGAAAGGGCCGCGCCGTCTCGGACCTCGGGTGGGACCTGTACCCTGACGGCCTGTACAGCTTCCTCACGCGCTTCTCGGCGTACGGCTGGCCCATCGTCATCACCGAGAACGGGCTGGCCGACCGGTCGGGCAAGCTGCGCACGCCCTTCCTCGTGCAACACCTCACGGCCATCGAGCGCGCGCGCCGCGACGGCGCCGATGTGCGGGGCTACGCGCACTGGAGCCTCATGGACAACTTCGAGTGGGCCGAGGGCTACGACGCCCAGTTCGGGCTCTTCACCATCGAGCAGACGACGCTGCGTCGGGTGCCCACCGAGTCGGTCGAGCCGTTTCGCGCCATCGGCGCCAACATTCCGAGGTGAACCATGTCGAAGCTGCTCGTGGTGGTGACGCTGTGTCTGGGGGCCAGAGCGTTCGCCTGCAAGTGCTCGACTGACTCCACCTTCCTCGACAACGCGATGGGCGGCTCGGTCGTGGTGGTGAACGTCGTCGAGGTCGGTGAGCAGTCGATGAAGGTGACCGTCGAGAAGCAGCTCGCCGGCCCGAAGCGAAGCGGAGCGGTGATGGTCGAAGGTGGCGACGGCGGCAACTGCAACGCCTCGCTGCGCGCCTTCACGAAGGGCCAGCGCCTGGTGCTCATCCTCTCTGGGCCGAAGAACGAGCTCAACGGCTGCGGGGCGCATTCGCTCACGCTCGAGAAAGACGTCGCGAAGGGCGTCGTGGCCGAAGGCGTGAAGTCGATGCCGCTCTCGCAGCTCGAGGCGCGCGTCGCCGAGGCGCAGAAGAAGTACGAGCAGCTCATCAAGGGCGGCGGCTGAACGAATGCGCTACGCCTCGCCTCCATGAACGCGTCCTGCGCCCTCCACCCCGACACGGCCGCCACTGGCACCTGCTCCCGCTGCGGAAACTTCGTCTGCGGCCGCTGCGAGCTCGACGACGCGAAGCAGTGCCCATCGTGCGTGAAGCTCGTCGGCGCCTCGACACGTGTGGTGTTGCCCTGGGAGCGCCGCGCCGAGCTGGGCCTCGTCAGCGCCTTCTTCGCCCAGGCGAAGCTCGCGGTGTTCAAGCCCGGTGAGTACGTCGCCGCCATCACGCCCGAGGGCTCGTGGCGTGACGCGTTCTTCTTCGGCTGGCTCGTGTCGGGCTTCGTCGCCGTCGTGTCGATTCCGTACAACGCGTTCAACTTCTGGTCGCAGGGCGCGCAGATGAAGCAGTCGCTCGCGCCGCTGGGGAACGGCGAGACGATTCGCTCCATCGTCAATCTGTACGAGTGGCTCGGCGCGAACCCGCTGTTCGCCGCTGCCGCCATGAGCCTCTACACCGTGGCCATCTACCCACCGATGTTCTTCCTGAACTCGGGTACGCAGCAGCTGGGCCTCGCGCTGGCGGGAGCGACCGACCGAAAGCCCATCACCGCGACGATGCGGGCCAGCGCGTACGGCCACGCGGTCAACGTGCTCCTCGCCATTCCCGTCATCGGTGGCCTCGCCGGCATCTATTCGCTGGTGCTGCAGGTCTGGGCGCTGCGCACGGTGCACAACACCACGACGATGAAGGCGGTGGTCGCCTCGCTCTGGTTCAGCATCGTGCTCGGGTGTTGCGGTGGCCTCGCAGCGGTCGGGTTCGCAGCGAAGTTGCTCTCGAAGAGCTGATGGTTCAGCGCTGCTCGACGAGCACGCGGTTTCGATAGACGCCTTGCGCGTGCACGACGGTGTCGAGGCCTTCTCCGATGCCTGTCGCGGCGAGTGAGGTGATGACGACGACGCGCGACTCGTCGTTCGCCGGTCTGCCGAACTGCACCACGTTCACCGGTACGCCCTCGCCGGCGGCAGGAGAGAGCGTGACGTCGGCCTGCGCCGAGAAGTCGAGCCAGGTGACCGTGCACTGCGCCTCGTCTCCATCGAGCAGCGTCATCGACAGCGGCGCGCCTCGCGCGAGCGGCCCACGCCCCAGCTCGTGGAACGGCCCCTTCTCGGCGCTCGTCGCCCGCCACACGACGAAGTCACCCGAGGACGTGAGCGCGCCGAACTGCGCAGGCCTGCCCTTCGGGTAGTCGAACGCGACCGCGGGAAACGTCGCCTCGCCCGTCGCACCGAAGCGCACCAACGGGTTCGCGAGGCCCGTCACCACGAAGTCGGTGAAGCGGTTGAGGTGGCTCGCGGTGGGGCGCGGCACGAGCGTGGCGGCGTCGAGCAGCAGCGCACCGGCGTCGGTCGTCTCGAGGGAGAGCGCAGCGCGGCGGTTGGGTGCTCCGAGGCGTGGCCGCTCGATGGAGCGCTCGACCGTGGGCGTGCGCTCCATCGGCCAGAAGCCATCGTCCGAGGCGTCTAAGAACGTCAGCAGCGGTGACAGCTCGAGGTGCCCGTGGCCACAGGCCGTCGAGAGCCGCTCCGAGTCGTTGGCCGCAGGGGGCAGCGCAGTCAGCGCCGGCGTCGTGCCCGCAGCCGGGGGCACCCGCGCCCGAATCTGCACGACGCCCAGGGGCGCGAAGACGAGGCCCAGCGCGACGAGCACGAAGCGACGGTCGCGCGAGAGCGCGCGGTACGAACGAAACGTCGTCACCAGCCACAACACGCCCACCGCGAACGGCACGCCGAAGAACGCTCCGTCGGTGCGAGAGAACGACAGCCGGCCCGCGAGCGCGCCCGCCATGATCATCACGCCCGGTGCCTGCGCGACGAAGAAGGTGAGGGCGGGGCGGTTGCGCACGGCGCCCACCGTCGCGACGGCGACGAAGAGCCACACGAACATCACCGTGCCCGTCGTCGCCCAGAAGAGCGGGTGCTCGAGCGGAAACACCGAGGGCCGGCGCCAGAGCGTCAGCTGCGCTCCGACGGCACAGAGCGTCAGCGAGGTCACCGACATCCACGAGGCGAAGCGCACGGCCGGGCACTCTGTCAGCGCGCGGTGGGTCGCGTCTCGCTCACGACGACGTCCCACGCTCGAACGTCTTCGCGCCCGCGTTCGCCGGCTTTCACGCGCCCGAACATCTTGCGCTGCACGCTCATCAGAAATGCCGCCGTGTGCGCGTCGGCCGATTCACGCTGCAGCACCACGCCACGACGACGCTGCGCAGGCCCGAGCGTCTGCTCCACCGCGTCGAGCAGCCGTCGATTGAACGTGTTCACCACGAAGACGACGTCGGGCCCGAACCGGCCTTCGTCTCGGAGCGCCGCCAGCCGCTCGCAGTCACGCCGCAACGCCTGGCCGAACGCGTCGACGTCGGCGTGCCAGACGTGCGTGTCGACGTGCAGGTCGAACGTCGCGCCTTCGAGGGAGCCGAGCTCGACGCCAACCGGCTTCAGCAGCCGCGAGAGCCACGGCCGCGACGTCGGCACGACGATGAGCGCTTTCAGCCCCAGGCGCCGGGAACAGTGACGCGCGAGGTGTGGCCACAGGCCGAGGCCGAGCAGGTACCCCGAGAACGTGAGGGGCAGCACCAACACCCACGGCCACCGTGCGCCTGCGCCGAGCACGAGGCCCGCGAGCACCACCGTCGCCACGAGCTGACGACGGGCCCAGCCCTCGAGCGCCATCGCGTGCAGGTTGCTGAAGAGCAGCGGAATCGGGCGGGCTCCCGTGGCGAACCACCGCTCCATGGTCAGCTGTGACCGCCGGGCCGGTCGACGCGGCGCGGCTGGCGCATCGGAGCGAGCACCAGGGCTGAGCGGAAGGCGCGCATCTCTGGCCACGATGCACTACCTGCCGAAGGTGTGCACCTCGTGGGGTGTTGGCTGCACGTGGGTCGTGCGCGTCTCTCCTGACCGCCGGGGGCGGCCAAACACTTCCTTGTCGCTGCGAGCGGTTCCAGCCGGGCGCACCGCATGCACGGCGCTGAGGCCATGGCTGTGTGTGCGCTCGACCTCATGTCGCCCATCGTCTTCCGGTTGAACCCCGAGACGCGCGTGTCGCTCGCGTGGACCTCGATGCGCGACCACCAGGTGCGCCACGTCTGCGTGACCGATGACGAAGGCCGCCTCGTGGGCATCGCGTCGGACCGCGACATTCTCGTGCTCGGTGAAGACCGCTACGCCGCCGCCACCGCCCTCAAAGAGGTGATGACGCGCGAGCCCATCACCAGCACCGCAGATGCCGAAGCGCCCGACCTCGCCGAGCTGATGCTGCATGAACACCTCGAGGCCGTGCCCATCGTCGACGCCGAGCGCCGCCCCATCGGCATCGTCACCTCGTCAGACCTGCTCCGCGCCCTCGCCCGCAGCTGAGCCCACGGCCTGAGTCGACGCGTCACGGCTGAGCGACACGCCTGTGGCCCGCCCGTGGCCGGGTGGGTTATGGCTGAGGGCTCCCATGCGCTTCGTCGCTGCCCTCCTCGCCTGCCTGAGCCTGTGGCTGAGCGCCTGCACGCCGCCTCCACCTCCGCCGCGCAAGGAGATCTGCGGCAATGGCCTCGACGACAACGGCGACGGCAAGGCCGACTGCCTCGACCCGACCTGCTTCGCCGAGGCGCTGTGCGCGCTGAAGGTCGAGAACTGCACCAACGGCATCGACGACGACAACAACGGGCAGCGTGACTGCGCCGACACCGCTTGCCAGACCGACCCCGCCTGCCTGCGCATCGAGAACTGCGACAACGGCATGGACGACAACGGCAACTCGCGCGTCGACTGTGCCGACGAAGACTGCTCGGGCAAACCTGGCTGCGGTGACGGTGGCGCCGAGGCACCCAACGACTGCTTCGACACCATCGACAACGACAACAACGGCAAACGCGACTGCCTCGACCCGGCGTGCCTCGGGCAGTCGTGCGGCACCGGCTGCGCCTGCACCGACGCGGGGGTTCCCGGTGAGACCAACTGCGGCAACATGAGCGACGACGACGGCGACACGCGCGCCGACTGCGCCGACTCCGACTGTGAAGGCGTCACCTGCGGCCCCGGCTGCGCGTGCGTCGGCGGCAACCGCGGCGAAGGCGAGTGTGCAGACGGCCTCGACAACGACGCCGACGGGCAGCGCGACTGCGCCGACTCCGACTGCGCGATGCGCTCGTGCGGCACCGGCTGTACCTGCAAGGCGGGCGCGAAGACCGAGACCGTGTGCACCGGCGGCATGGACGAAGACGGCGACGGCGACGTCGACTGCGCCGACACCGACTGTGTGAACGTTTCGTGCGGCACGGGCTGTGTCTGCGCCAACCGCCGCAAGACCGAGACGCTCTGCACCGACTCCATGGACAACGACGGCGACGGCAACGCCGACTGCCTCGACACGCCCGACTGCGACGGCACCGCGTGCGGCACCGGCTGCACCTGCGCCTCGGGCCGGCGCCGCGAGACCTCGTGCACCGACAAGCAGGACAACGACGGCGACAGCCTGCGTGACTGCGCCGACACGATGGACTGCTTCGGCGCGGCCAACCACTGCGCGACGTCGCCCATGCCCGAGACCACCGGCTGCGCCGACGGCATCGACAACGACAACAACGGCTTCATCGATTGCGAAGACACGGCCTGCAACAACCAGACGTGTGGTGGCGGCTGCACCTGCCGCATGAGCGCGAAGGCCGAGACGAACTGCGCCGACGGGCTCGACACCGACTTCGACTCCCGCGCCGACTGCCTCGACAGCGACTGCGTCGGGCTGGGCGCCGAGACCGCCTGCAACGACGGCCGCGACAACGACTGCAACGGCGCCATCGACTGCTCCGACATGGGCTGCGTGGCGCAGCCGTCGTGCAGCAACCTCGAGGTCGGCCGGCCCTGCATCGTCGGCAGCCAGTGCACCTCGGGCACCTGCCGCAGCGAAGACCTCTTCGGCTGGCCGGGCGGCAGCTGCATCGCCGGGCTCAACACCTGCACGCGCAGCGACGCGGGCGTCTCGACCGGCTGCCCCGCGAACGCCGTCTGTCTGGGCGACCAGTTCGGCACCTTCTGCCGTCAACGCTGCAGCGGCAGTGGCAGCACCGCGTGCCGGCCCGCCTACGCGTGTCACGACGACGACGACGACTCGGCCAGCCCGAACTGGTGCACGCCCATGTGCAGCTCCGACGCCGACTGCCGCGCGCTCGGCGGCACCTACGGCTGCAACCTGTGGAGCCGCCTCTGCGAGGTGAAGGACAAGCAGCTGCCCAAGTACGGCGGCGCCTGCTCGACGAACACCGACTGCGAGTCGGGCCTGTGTCAGCGCGCGAGCAACAACGGCGGCTACTGCTACGGCTGGTGTGCCCGCTCGGGGGGAACCTGCGGCGGCGACGGCGTGTGCGAGCCCGGCCCGAGCGGCGATGGCACCGGCCGCTGCCTCGACGGCTGCACCATGGCGGGCTCGTCGAGCGAGTGCCGCAGCGGCTCACCCCAGACCTGCGGGCCGGCGCCCACCGGCAGCGTGAACGCCTGCTACTGCCGCGTCGAGAGCGAGTCGTGCTCCAGCGGCGCGCAGTGTTGTCGGGGCAGCTGCATCACCTTCCCCATCGTCGGCGGCGTCTGCATCTTGTGACGGGCTGATCCGCGCGCGGCCCGCCCGTCAGAGTCGTGGCGCCCCACGACGGGGATCACGCCTTGCACCGATGGAGGCGCGATGGAGACGCCTCGGGAGGGCTCAGGCAGTCAGTTCGCGATCGATCAGGCGCTTGCCCTCGCGGCAGCGCTGACGCCCGCGACCTCGCTGCTCGTCGAGACCGGGGCCCGCCAGACCCGTTGGGGTGTCGACGACCCCGGCGGGCATCTGCCCATCGTCAAAGCCCTCGTCGTCACGCGTGATGCGGGCGCCGACGGGCAGTTCGGCGACCACGTCGTCGTGAAGGCGCTGCAGGCCCGCTCCCTGGTGGGGCTGCCGCTGCAGGCGTCTGATGCCCGCCCCGTCGTGGGTACCTTGTGGGCGATCTCTCCGCACCCGAACGCCTTCTCGGCCACGCACATCGAAGCGCTCGGCCAGGTGGCGACCGTCATCGCGGGCCTGCTCTCGCCGTCGACCGCGGGTGAAGAGCTGGTGCGCATCGTCATGGCGCTGCCGACCGCCGCCGTCGCCGTCGTCGGAGAGCACCTCGTTCCCAACGCGCAGACGTGCAGCCTCATCGGCTACTCGGGAGAAGAGGTCGAGACGCTCGAGGCCTGGTTCAACGCGCTGTACCGCGACGACGGCCCGATGGTGCGCGAGCTCTACGAGGTCGACCGCGCCTCGGGGTTTCTCGACGCGCGCACCGCGCCCATCACCCGCAAGGACGGCTGGGAGCGGCTCGTGCAGATTCACTGCACCTCGGTGGGGGGCGGCGAACTCTGGCAGCTCACCGACATCACCGAGCGCGTCGCTTCGCAGGAGCGGTTTCGCCTGCTCTTCGAGCAGTCGTCGACGCCACACCTGCTGATGGACGCGACGGGCATCGTCGACTGCAACTCGGCGGCGGTGGCGCTGCTGGGCTACCGCTCGAAGACCGACCTGCTGCGGCTGAGCACCTCGCAGCTCTCGCCGGGCACGCAGCCCGACGGCACCAGCAGCCAGGTGAAGGCCGCCGAGATGGAGGCGCTCGCCTTCGAGCAGGGCAGCCACCGCTATGACTGGGTGCTGCGCACGGCGAGCGGCGTCGACGTCACCGTCGAGGTCACGCTCACGCCGCAGGCCTTCGGTGCCCAGCGCGTGCTGCTCGTCGAGTGGCACGACCTCACCGAGCGCGTGCAGTACGAAGAGGGCCTCAAGCAGGCGCGTGACTCGGCCGTCGAGTACGCGCGCGCGAAGTCCGACTTCCTCGCGGTGATGTCGCACGAGATTCGCACGCCGATGAACGGCGTCATCGGCATGACCCGCCTGCTGCTCGACACGCCGCTCTCGGTGCAGCAGCGAGAGTACGTCGACTCGTTGCGCGCGTGCGGCGAGGGTCTGCTCGCGCTGCTCAACGACATTCTCGACTTCTCGCGGCTCGAGGCCGGCAAGGTGACGCTCGAGCACATTCCCACCTCACTGCGCGACCTCATCGACGAGGCGGTGGCCGTGGTGGCCGAGGCCGCCGAAGCGAAGTCGCTGTCGCTGGTGGTGCTCGCGCAGCGCGACGCGCCCGACCGCGTGCTCGGCGACCCGACCCGGCTGCGGCAGGTGCTGCTCAACCTGCTCTCGAACGCCGTGAAGTTCACCGAGGCGGGGCGGGTCGAGGTGCGACTCCAGACGGGCTCGCTCGACGAGCACCAGCGCCGCGTGGTGACGCTCTCGGTGAAGGACTCGGGCATCGGCATCGCGCCGCAGGCGTTGCCCCGGCTCTTCAACTCGTTCGCCCAGGAGGACTCGAGCACCACGCGCCGCTTCGGCGGCAGCGGGCTGGGCCTCGCCATCTGCAAACGCCTCGTCGCGCTCATGGGCGGCGTCATCGACGTCACCACCAGCCCGTCGGGCACCACCTTCTCGGTGCACCTCACCTTCGAAGAGGTGCCTGGCTCCTCCGCTCCGGGGCCGCTCGCAGGCCGCCGGGTGCTCGTCGTCTCGCCGCCGTCGACTGCGCGGCAGGGGCTCGAGCAGGTGTTGCTCGAGGCGGGCGCCCTCGTCGAGGTGGCCGACTCCGAGCTGCAGGCGTTCGCGAAGGCCGAGAAGTTCGAGACCGTCATCGTCGACGACGAGGTGCACGGGCTGGCGGCGCGCGCCCTGGCGGCGAGGCTGGTGGCGCCGCATCGCAAGGTGGGCGTGCTCACCTCGAAGCGCACCGCGGCCGTCGACTTCCCCCCCGGGTGTTTCAGGTTGAGCCGCCCCGTGCGGCGCCGCGCCCTCACCGAGGCCGTGGTGCGGTCGCTCGTGTTGCAGACGCCCGTCGCGAGCCGCGCCGTCGAAGCGGCCGTGCCGTTCCCCAACCTGCGTGTGCTGGTGGCAGAGGACAACACCATCAACCAGCGCGTCATTCGCGGGCTGCTCGGCAAGCTGGGCTGCATCGTCACCGTCGCCGAGAACGGCGCTGCCGCCATCGCCGAGTTCGAGCGCCAGTCGTTCGACCTCGTCTTCATGGACTGCCAGATGCCCGTGCTCGACGGCTTCGAGGCCACGAGGCGGCTGCGCGCGCAGCACGGCGTGCAGCTGCCCATCATCGCGCTCACCGCCGGCACCATGGAGGGCGACCGCGAGAAGTGTCTGGCCGCAGGCATGGACGACTTCCTCGCCAAGCCCGTGCGGCCCGAAGACCTGCAGCGCGTCATCGCACGCTTCGTGAGCGCCGCGCCCCACGTGACGCTGGCCGGGTGATGTGCGGCACAGGTGGGTGCGGCACCCATCACGTGAGTGGACGCGAGAAGGTGTGTCGGCGGGCAGATCGCGCATGATGGCTCCATGCGTGTCGTTCCCCCGCTCGCGCTCCCACCCCGGCTCTTCTTCTGCGCCCTGACGGTCGCGCTCTCGGCCTGCGGCTCGCGGCCGCTGAGCGGCGCGGCCCTCTTCGTCAGCGTCGAGAAGGGCACCTCGGCCTCGACGTGCGTGCGCCTCACCCTCGAAGGCCAGGCCGGCGCCCGCGCCATCGGCACGAAGGCCTTCAACGCCAGCGGCGTCGTCGCGCTGGGCATCGTGCAGGAAGACGAAGGCCCCGACGTGCTGGTGACCGCCGTTGGCGGGCAGGGCTCCGACTGCACGCCCACGGTGCCCGAAGAGCGCGCGTCGAAGCGCTTCTCCTTCCCCCCGAGCGGAACGCAGGCCGTCACCCTGGTGCTCGAGCGCGCACCGTCGAGCGATGGCGGGCGGGTCGACGGCGGCGTGACCGATGGTGGCTCGAACGACGCCGGCACCCTGGCCGACGCAGGGGCAGGTGACGCGGGCGCAGGTGACGCCGGTGACGACGCGGGCCTGCCGATGGACGCGGGAACGACGCCCGGCGACGCAGGTGCCGTCGACGCAGGTGCCGGCGACGCAGGCCCGGTGGACCAGGACGGCGACGGGGTGCCCGCAGGCGTCGACTGCGACGACACCAACCCGCAGCGCTTCCCCGGCAACCCCGAGCGCTGCTTCGGCGGCGTCGACGAAGACTGCGACACCCTCGCCGATTGCCTCGACCCGATGTGCGCGTCGGCGGCGTGCGGCGTGGGCGTCGACGGAGGCTCGCAGTGCGTCGGCACCGTGTGCGTCGAGCTCAACTGCTCCAACGGCGTCGACGACGACGGCGACAACCAGCTCAACTGCGCCGACCCCGACTGTGCGAGCCGCGCCTGCGCCGCGCTCTCGACGTGTCAGGGCCTGGTCTGCGTGCAGCCGATGGAGAGCGTCTGCAACGACGGCATGGACAACGACGGAGACACCTTCGTCGACTGCGCCGACGGAGACTGCAACACGCGGCCCTGCAGCGACGGCCTCTCGTGCAGCACGGGCGAGACGTGTCAGGGCGGAGCCTGCGCCGGAGGCACGGGCACGACCTGCGCCAGCCCTCCGATGAATGGCTGCTTCCAACCCACGGGCCAGTGCACCGAGCCCGCCGCGGTCTGCAGCTACACGCCCACGGTGAACGCCACGTGCAACGACGGCGTGCGCTGCACCGAGTCAGACGCCTGCGCTGCCGATGGTGGCTGCCGCGGCCGCGCCATCGTCTGCGCGCAGAGCGCCGACAAGTGCAAGGCGGCGACGGGCTCGTGCGTCGAAGCCGACGGCGGCTGTCTGTTCCCCAACGTCGCCAACGGAACGGCGTGCGACGACGGCAACGACTGCACGCGTGGAGATACCTGTCAGGCCGGGTTCTGCCAGCCGGGCCCCACGGCGACCTGCAACGTGCCCGAGTGCCGCGTTCTGGGGCCGACGTGTCTGGGCGACGGCGGCTGCGACGTGCGCAACGCTCCAGCGGGCACCGCGTGCAGCAACGGTGGCAGCTGCGACGGCCTCGGCACGTGCTCCCGGTTCCCCTACGTGCCGTCGAACTTCCGCGACAGCGACGTGCCGCGCGACGCCGGCCCCGCGCTCGTCGTCACCTGCCCCACCACCATCGCGGTGAACCCCGACGCGGGCGTCTCGGTGCTGACGACGTGCGGTGTGGTGACGCCTTCGGCGCGCGTCATCGCGCAGGACGGCGGCATGAACGCGCTGCTGCTCTCGACGCCCTCGCTCTTCGTCGGCGACGCAGGCGTGCTCACCATCACCGGCAACACGTACCCCATCATCATCGCGGTCACCGGAGCGGCCGACATCGCGGGCGCCATCGACGTCTCGGGCCAGGCAGCCTCGGGGCCCACGGCGGCCACCTCGGGGCCGGGCGGCAACAACGGCGCGGCGTGTCTGGGCAGCCGGGGCGGCGACGGCGGCATCACCGGCAACTCGGCGCGTGGCGGCGGCGCGGGCGGAAGCTTCGGAACCGTCGGCTTCAACGGCGGCCGCGGCGACGGCGCGCAGTCACTGGGCGGCGCGGCGGGTGTCGTGTCGGGCAACGTCGAGCTCATTCCGCTGCGAGGCGGCTGTCAGGGAGGCAACGGCGGTGGCCTGCAGGGGCCGGGTGAAGGCGGGCGCGCGGGTGGGGCCGTGCAGCTCTCGACCGCGGGCCCGCTCACGGTGCGCGGCCGCATCAGCAGCGTCGGCCTGGGTGGGCTCGGAGGCAACGCCGACCTCGAGGTCGCCGAGGGGCCCGGTGGCGGAGGTGGCGGCAGTGGCGGCGCGATTCTGCTCGAGGCGCCCAGCGTCGTCGTCAGCGGCCGGCTCACGGCGAACGGCGGCGGTGGCGGTGCGGGCGAGGCCGGCAGCGGCGTGTCGACGTCGGGCTCGCCGGGCAATCGGTTCTCGACCACGCCTGCGCCGGGCGCGACGGCGCCGGGTGGCGGTGGCGGCAACGGAGGGCAGGGCAGCGCGGCTGGCGGCACTGGTCAGGCGGGCAGTAACGGAGGGCCCACCAATGGCGGCGGCGGTGGCGGCGGGGGTGGCATGGGCCGCATTCGCATCAACGCCCCCGTCTGTACGGGGGCTCCGCAGACGCTCTCACCCGCGCCGAGCTCGGCCACGGTCTCGTGTCAGTATTAGCCGAGCCTTCACTCGCGGCGGAACGCGGGCATGCGGGTGGGTGGCTGGCTGTTGCTTTCGTCAGAACACAGCGATACTCGCGCAGCAGGTCGCGGGTCCCGGGAGCTGTCCATGGTCGGTCTCGTCGTCGCATCACATGGTCGTCTCGCCGACGAGCTCGTCGCGACCGCCCGTCAGATCGTCGGAGACCTGCCCCGCATCGCCACCCTGTCGGTCGAACCGCAGTCGAGCCCCGACGAGATTCGGCAGCGCATGCGTGACGCCGTGAAGTCCGTCGACGACGGTGAAGGCGTGCTCGTGTTCGCCGACCTCATCGGCGGCAGCCCCTGCACGCAGGGCCTCTCGTTGTGCCAGCAGGCGCGCATCGAGGTCGTCACCGGCGTCAACCTGCCCATGTTGCTCAAGGCGAACTCGCTGCGCACCCAGGTCACGCTGCGCGACCTCGCCCACCAGCTTGCGCAGTACGGCCAGAAGAACATCACCTGCGCCAGCGAGCTGCTCCGTACCCGCGCGCCCGCTGCCTGAATGCCGTGCTGCCTGAATGGCCGTGTGGAGCCGCGTCGCCAACTGAACGGCCGGTGAAGGCTGCCTGAACTTTTCCCGTGGCGGCGGGGTCTCACCGTGCGTAAGGGTTTCGGCACTGGTGGGGGCTTCTCGGTTGGTGGCTCGTGATTGTGCTCAGCCGTATCGACAGCCGATTGATTCACGGTCAGGTCATCGAAGCCTGGCTGCCGTTTCTGCGGGTGACGCGGGTCGTGGTGGCCGACGACACCACCGCGGGTGACACGTTCGCGCAGGCCGCCATGAGCCTCGCGGTGCCCGACTCGGTCGAAGTTCGTCACACCACGCTCGCCGCGCTCGATGCCCGCGCGCTCGCCGGCGACGCCGTGCCCACGCTCATTCTCTTTCGCGACGTGCCGGCCGCCGTCACCGCGCGCGAGCTCGGCTTGCCCGATGGGCGGCTCACGCTCGGCAACGTGCACGCGGGGCCGGGGCGGCACGCGGTGAGCCGCTCCGTCTTCCTCACCGAGCACGAAGAGGCGCAGCTCGCCGCGCTGCAGTCGTCGGGCATGGACGTGGTGATTCAGGCCGTGCCGACCGAAGCCGCAGTGCCCGCCGTGCGCGCGGCCTGAGTCTTCAGGGCTCGAGGTCCTGCTCGGTCACGCGCTCCACGGCGAAGGGAACACCGCGGGCCGCGGCCTCGTTCTCGAGCTTCTGTGCCATGAAGTCGCTGCTGTCGGGCAGGCGCAGGAGCGTCACCTGCCGAACGGGCTGCGTCATCGTCTGAAGGTAGCGCACGGCGGCCTGCTCCTCCTCCGAGACGACCGCGTAGTGCAGCCCGTCGTCGCGCCTCGAGAACCGGTGGTGCCAGCCGAGCTCGAGCACCGGCCACGCGCCCTCGGGCCAGCTCCGCTCGACGCACGAGACCAGCGCCGGCCCCGAGCTCAGCCCGTGAAGACGAAGGCGCTCCATCGCGCGCACCAGGGGCACTTCGGCACCGGCTTCGAGCACCGACTCGAGCGACCGGGCGCCCTTCGTCGCCAGGGTCAGCCAGTGGAGACGTGGCAACCTCGCAGGCTCGAGCGTCGACAGGGCGTTGAGCGCGGTCGACGGCGCGGTGAGGCGCTCGAGCGTGGCGAACCAGACCGGTGCGTTCAACCGCCTCAAGGCGTTGACCGAGAGGTCGAGCTCCCGAAGGTTCGTCAGCCGCGGGGAGTGAAGGAACTCGACGAAGCGCTCGAGCGGGGCGCCACCCTGTCGAACCGAGGTGAGTGTGCTCACCCGTTCGTCCGCGGCAGCCGCAGCCCACGCCGCGTCGGTCGCCGTTCGGGAACGGAGCGTGGCGACGGTGGGAAACCCGTCGCGCCACTCGACGTCGACCAGTCCGTGGAGCGGGCCGAGCCAGGTCTTCTCGTGTTTCGACAGGAGCGCGTGCTGCTGCCGCTCGTTCTCGGGCGAGGGCGCGGTGCGGGCCGCGAGCTGGAGCGCGATGAAGGTTCCCCGCGGGTCTGCCGCCTGCGAGAGCACGTCGGCATAGACAGCTCTGACGTCCAGCTGCTCGGGGGCCTGCTGCACGCTCGCCAACAGGTGCGCTGCCTGGGCTGGCGGTGCGGGCACCAGTCGCGTCAGCAACGCTTCCCAGTCACTCAGGTCGGGCGGGTCGACGACCACGGTCGCGGCGAGGTGCTCGGCCACCTTCGCGGCGAGGTGAAGCTGCATCTCGCGCGCGAAGCTCATGGTGCCGTGCGGCGGTGAAACCCGGAGCGGCTCGACGCAGCGGGGGTCGCTCATGGCCATCAGCGCATCGCCGCAACCGCGAAAAATCGGTGGCGGTGTGCCCACGGCCCACAGCGCGAGCGTGGGCGTGACGAAGAAGCCGAGCAGGGCCTGCGCCAGGCGCGGGTCGGGCGCACGTGCCGCCAGCGTGAGCAGCCGTTCACTCCACGTCGCGTGGTGAACGTCGTTGGGGCCTTCGGTCGTCGGTACGGGCACGCCGACTCGCAGGCGCTCGATGAGCCACTCCACCTCGGTGGGGTCGTCGCGTCTGGCGACCTCGAGCCACTGGGCGTTCGAGGCTGGGGTCGTCCGCGCGCGCTCCCCGAGTTGATGAACGATGGCCGCGACCGTCGGGTGATGCGTCGTGCGCCACGTCTCGAGCGCCATGCGCAGCGCGTGGTGAGGCTGCCCCGAGTCGAGGGCGTGAAGCAGGTTCGAGAGACTCATGACCGCGACCGTCTTTGCTCGAATCGACCCGCGATCGTCGACGGGGCCGTCGATTCCCTTCGGGGCGGAATGCAACACGCTAGAACCGGCCCATGGTTCGTTACGACCCTCACGTCTGGCGTTCGACGTTCTTCGCAGTGCGCGGCTCGATGGTGCAGGTCATCGCGCTGCGCTCGTTCTACGTGA